>NZ_JBFTNT010000122.1:0-11387 GCF_056397585.1 Pedobacter sp. 05L430
GGGATAATTGGAGTGAATTTCCATCAGGGCATCTCCTATCTGATTTCCGCTTGTAAAATCTATTTCAAAAAGCCACTCTGCAAGACCAATATCGGCCCACATTTGTCCTTTTCGGGTATCTGTGGGTTGCCTCAGATGAATAGCAGGAACATTTGATGAAAAGGCTATGATCGGGGAGTGCATTTCAAAACTGACCAGTGCTCTTGCCTTAGCATAAACTGATTGCGCTTCATCCGGAATCCAATAGGTATCTCTCCATATCACATGTTTTTTAACATCTTCGGGCAGTGGGTCTATCAGCATTTCTTTGGCCAGTTCTACCTGATATGTGACTTCGGGACACGCCAGAATCTTTAATCCCGTTTCCCGTACCCATCTGATCATTACATCACGAAGTTTCGCATGATCGGTGTCTTTATAGTACTGCGAAATCATGTATTTCTTTGATTCCTCCTCTGTTGGCTCTATGTTCTTCATTTTCCAATAAGGGGTGTACCTCAGTCGTGGTATGACACAAATAAATTCCCCACTTTTCAATCCTTTCGAATCCAGGTAATCAGCAGCAAGTTTATCATTACGAAGATTGATTGCAAAAGTTGCATCCGGGGCAAACTCAGTTATCGGACATTTAGATCGCAGTGATTTCAGGTAATCTAATGAAGCAGTATCTCTGCAATAGATAAATGAGGCTTTATTAATTAGATCTAAAGATTTGACATCTGCATCTACCAGCGAAATTCCGTACATTCCAAAGGGCTTACCGGTTTGTTTATGCCATGCGGCGAGATCAGCAGGAACTACAATCCAGGGTCCGGAACCATGTACCATGATGTCGCACGTTTCAAATGCCTCTTGCAAGGCCGGTGTTGTCGGTTTACCTGATGCATCGATCTTTCCGGGGGCAAGTTTTAGGTTCCTAAAACTCTTCTTTAGCAACACATCAACGCCATTATCCAGACTATTTGGCCATAATGTGATCTCTGCCTCAGGCAAATAGGTTTTAAACAGTTCCATTATTCCAAAAGTGTGGCCAATATCACCTATGTTTACCGTTTGCCAGGATGAGCGTAGTAATATCCTGGAATTCGCTTTAATATAGCCACTTTCAATAGCTCCCATAAGGCTGGAAATAACAGGAAGTGCAGCCATAACTGCAGCATTCTTAATAAATTTTCTTCTTTGCATCTTCAATCAAACTTTCTTTACTGCTGTTTAACAATCTTAAAAACATGAACCTGTGGCTGATTTACCTGATAAATAGTGTCGGCAAGTACAGACAATTGTCTGAGGGCTTCTGTTTCCGAACTCTTTTTCAGCAAGTAATTCTTAAATTGTTTCTGGTGATATTCATAATGCCCGCCACTTTTTAATGTTTTCAGTCGGTTTTTAAGATATCCAGCCACCAGAGTTGTATCTGATGCATCTTTAAGTTCAGAAAGATGCATAAATTCAACAAAGCGGAGATTGCGGATTACTGCTTCCACATCTCTGTATTTTATGCAAGTATTCATTACCGTTATGGCTTGCCGGTATTGAGGCGTATTTTTGTATAGCGCAAGATTAATCCCCGTCGAGAGGTTCTTAGCAGTAACCCCTGCAATAAAAACATCATCAATAAAAAGATGGTAGTTCCCCGGTAATATTTTTTTTACCTGCAATAATTCCGTATTAAACTCTTCATTAAAGGGAACCCATTTGAGCGCATCGGCAGCAGATTCCTTAATCGGAAAGGGCAGGCTTTTCTCAAGACATTCAAAAGTTAATGAGCTGTCTGTATTTGATTGTTTTCTTATTTCTGCGTTAAAGCTACCCTCTTGCGATGCTTTTAAATCATCTCCAATAATCAGTTTAGATACGTATTGGGGCGACTTTGTATCCTTCAAGAACTGATAGGCCATTACAAAATGTCCTGCCGACTGTGGGTGTACCCGATCTTTACCGATGATGGTAAAAGCAGGGTCTTTTAACTGCTCTTCGTTATTGATGCGGAGCAATACTGATTGAAAATCGACCAGGTTGGTATGATACTTTTCAGACAAAAATTGCATGTGTTCTGCACAACGCTGTAAAGCATCGTTTACACCATATAGGTTTTCTGTTTCCATAACTGCGGTCTGGTCATAAATAGATGGTTTCAGCAGCGTAACAGCTTCTACATTCTTTTTTAAAATTTTTACCGCGGCCTCTGTGCTGCTCCTATATGCTGCCAATGCCTGTTGCTTTAGGGTTTCATTAGAATTTGCTTTACCATAAAGTTCCCGTTTTACGTCATTCATGCCTATCATCATTACCGCTTGAGTTGGCCGATGGATGAGCACATCTTTATCCATTCTTTTTAAAATTCCCGTTGCAACATCTCCGGATATTCCGCAGTTGTAAAAACGTATTTTTTGAGCCGGGAACCGAGTGGCATAATAGATCCATAAGTCATTGTAGTATTCGCCATTGTTGGTAATGCTGTTTCCTATAAAACACACCCTGCTTCCGGCAGGAAAAAAACTTTTGTTGTTTTGCTGGGCAAACCCAAATGATGTAGAAATGAACAGGATAATAAATACTGCACTTAACCTTGGCGAAAATAACGGCATACTTTTTTACTTATAAGGTTTAAAAATCGTCACAACAGTTCCCTCCTTTACTGGTTTTTTAAAACGCAAGGCCAATCTGGTATAGGGCTTTCCGCCCTCAGAAAGTTCCTCACTTTTAATTTCAAACGCTTCTTTAGTTACTATGGTAATGAATAACTTAYCTTTTTTGCCGGTAATTTCGATTTGATTGGCATTGATCCGCTTCCAGCTACCTCTGGTGATCAGGGCGGTTTCATAACTCTGATCCTCACTAAATGCAAAATGATCTGTTACGCTAAAAAATCCATTATGTTTGCGGTTATAAATAAATTCCCGTTCCAGTTTTTTGAGTTCCTCTACGGGGTAAGCRCTGGCAATATCCATAACCATTTTATCCTGCTCATTGGTAAAGCTGGTACTGAGGACATTGCCTTTTGCTGCAGCACCTGGTATTTGCTGCTGACCGGCAATGAGCGGCACCGGATGCCCATAGGAAGCAATGGTTTTATAAGAATACCTTTCTGGTCCAAATGTTTTTGATGTATATGGGATAATCCCCGGATCGCCCATTAAAACCTCATCTCCTACTACAATAGAGAAAGATCCAACATCGTTATGATTATGATGTTCATTGTTGTTGCCCCCTTTTATTGCCACCCCCATATCCATTTCTGACGCTGCAGCCGGGCGGACAGTGAGTACCCCCGCCTGATCGAAATAGGATCGCAGGTCAGATTCTGATTCTTYGATTGGAAGTTGCTTTGCTGATACCTTTTCCGGAAAAACAGAAAGGATACTAGTTGCCAGGTCCACAGGACGATCTGGAAAAACCACATTCTTAAACTCTGAAATATCAACACCCAGATTCCGGTTTACATAAAAGAGAATAAAGGGTGAGGGTTGGGTATATGGTCGGCAATCGCCAATTGATGGAAAAACACCATGGATAATTACAGTTTTGGGAAGGAATTCGGCCATCAGTTTTACTTTTGGATCAGCAAACAGATCGATTTTTCCACCAGTACTTTTATAAACTGTTTCACGTAAAAGAACAAAGTTTCCAAAACCATAATTATAATAGCCTAGTCCTTCTGTACAATATCCGTCGGGCAGAAAGCCCTGGATTCCATTTTTGTGATAGCGTTCCGCAATGGCAATAAATTTCGCCCTTTCAGTCTTATCGTTGATTATCGTCTCAGCAGCCCCAACTGTCCCGGAGAGGCATACTGCATTAAAGTTATTGGTGTTTGTTAAAAAGAAATTTTCATTGTTTCCTGTTGCAATTGAATTTAATACAGGATCAAATACCCGTTCCTGCACAGCCTTGATCGCTTCTTCTTTAACTTTTTGATCGATCTTATCATCTAACAGATATAGCGCCTGTGCAATGTGCTGTGCATAACTTACCGCCGATAATTCGACCAGGTATTTTTTACCTTCAAAATTTACCTTGTTATAATCGTGCGTGGGATTTACCCAGGATTTTTGACGGCACAGTTCGAGTAATGCATTTTCTGCGGCTCTTGTATATTTCCCCTTATCCGTAAGGCATTCTGCAAATACATACCAGGTTAGCCATAAGAGGCGTTTTTGTAGCATATTTTTACCTGGAACAGAAGTCCCTTTAGTCCAGTATGCCAAATAATCGTCGTCACTCCAGGCCGGAAATGACAGGTTCAGTGAGCTGTCGGCACTACTGATTACGCTGTTATACTTCCCGCTTTTAAACAACATGTCCCAGGCTTTCCTGTTTTTATAGCTATCCCCGAATCCGAAAGGCTTATCTGGTAACATGGCCACAATTTGATCAACTCTTCGCATATCCAGGGGCTGGACCTGTACAATAGGTTTTGAATTGTCATAAACGGTATTTTTAAGGCTTTGGGCGCTTACTATACTTCCTCCTATCGCGAACAAAAAGATAATTAGCCCTGTGGTCATTATTCTGTACACTAATCTCATAGCTTTAAAACTAATATCCCGGATTTTGTATCAGTAAGTTATTCAGTTGAATATCATGAATAGGAATTGGCATAAAAATGTTTCTGGCCGACACCTTAGTAGCGGCAGTAGTAATGTTCGTTGCAGTTCCTGCATTTGAGTTGGCATATGCCAGAAAGCTCTTCATATCCTCAACAAATTTGCCCCAGCGGATCAGGTCGTTTCTCCTTAATCCTTCAAAACACAATTCTCTTAATCTTTCTTCTTTTATCGCTTCTAAAAGCTCCGATTTACTTGAAATTTGCAATGCAGAAAGGTCAGCGTCATCAGGTTCAGTAATTATCGCTGTAGCGTTAGCACCGGTTCCTCCACCACCAATAAGGGTAACTGTTGGCGCGGAAGTATAATAAGGGCCTCCTACTGTTAATGTCCCTGGCGAAGTAATGGTAATTCCAGTAACTGAACCGTCTGAGATGGTTGCCTCGGCGGTAGCCCCACTGCCGCCGCCGCCGTTGATTGTTACTGTGGGAGCACTGGTATAGCCTGAGCCGCCATTGGTTACAGCAATGTGCTTAATCACATTTCCATATAATATGCCGTAAGCTCTTTTACGAACCAAATTCACATACTGATAAGCATTTGCAGGCCCGTTAACTTCGTTTTCTGCTTCGGCAAGCATAAGCAGTACATCAGAATAACGCAAAAATGCGAAATTCTGGGAGGTATAGTTTTTATCCTTGGGGTTCACAACTTCATACTCCCGGCGCCACTTTCCTGCATTCATAACCCAGGTACCTGTCACGTTGGTCTTTTTAGCTGTTGCACCTGTACCCCAAGTATAATTAGCACAGTTCCAATCCCTCCTCCAGTCGAAAGAAGCCTTATTGGGTTTATCATTGCTCAAAGGATTGACTTGATAGGAAGCATACAATTTTCGGGTCGCGTTTACCGAACCGGAACTGAAGCCCTTATTGGCATCATTGCAGGTAATTCCACAAAAGCGCCCGGTATAAGTGTTTCCCAAATTAACGCCTCCGGTATTGTTGCCCCAGAACTCCAATTCCCACATACTTTCTTTCACATCATATTGCTCCCTGGCATATTTAATAAAAACATCTCTATAATCGGGGTTAAGGGCGTGTTCAGGTGTGCTTCCTGTAGGGTTAACAACCTTATTGGCCCAGAACAGTGCATCTTTATATTTTTCTGTATCCTTTAACGGAAAGCCTGCCATATAAAGGTATACCCTGGCCAGCATCCCCTGAACTGCGGTTCGGGTAACCTTCCCCCCTGCCCCCAGAACCGTAGCCGTTTGCGTTTGCAATAAAGCCTCCGCATCAATCATATCCTTTGTAATCTGCGCATAAACATCTTTCATCGGTGTCCTTGCAACATTAACTTCTGTTACTGATTTAGTTGGAGTAAGGATCAATGGAACATCGCCATAATTGCTCACCAACATAAAATATTGAAAGCCGCGCAGAAACAATGCTTGCCCCTTGATCACATCTTTCGCGGTTTGGTCCATGGTTACATTGTCTACTTTCGAAAGCAATAAATTGGCCCGTTMAATACCTACATACAGGCCTTTCCAGAACAATTCATTTTTGGGATCTGCGGCATCATATTGATAGGACGTTGTAAGTTCCACTATTCTACCATAAGATTCGTCTGTATTGGTATTGAACATATATAAATAATTATTTCCATATACCTCCTGAGTGCCCAATGAATTGTATATACCATTGAGGGCACTTTGTAACTGCTCCGGGGTTTTGTAATAAGCGTCTGGGTTAATAAAATCCGTTGGGTTGGTATCCAGCACTTTCTGGCAGGAAGTAGCTGCTGCCACCAGCATGGTGAAGTAAAAATATTTTATCAGTTTCATACTTTTATAATAGATCAGTTAGAATGATAGGTTTAATCCGAATATGAGCGTGCTTGCCCGGGGATAAGCAGAAAAATCAAATCCGGGGGTAAGGGTGGAATTTCGGACGGACACTTCAGGATCTGGTCCGGAATAATTTGTCCATGTTGCAATATTTTGAGCAGAAGCGTAAATCCTTAAACTTTTAAGCTGAGCTTTTTGGAATATTCTTGATGGAAAATTATAGCCCAGTGATATCGTTTTTAACCGGAGGTAAGACCCATCTTCAACTACCCTGCTTGAGTAATAAAATGGTCCCTGCCCTCCGGTTCGAAACAAAGTATTACTAGGATTATCTGGCTGCCATCTATTGGCATAACTTGCGTACTGATTGAAAAACCTGGATTGCTTTCCGTTGCCATCAAATAGCATACGGTTAGCGTTGATGATGTCGTTTCCGTATGACCATTGAAGAAATACATTAAGATCAAATCCTTTATAAGAAAAATTATTTGATAAACCACCTGTATGCTTAGGAAGACCGCGTCCAATTACCGTAAAATCATTTGCATTAACATTTCCATCGCCATCAAGGTCTTTATATTTGATATCGCCTGGTTGCACCGTAGGATTTCCATTTCTGGGAATATTTTCTTTAAGCGTATAAACGCCTTGGGGGTTCTTATCAAAATCTTCATACTGATAAACACCATCCCAAATTGCACCATAAAATTGCCCTACTGGCTGTCCAAGAAGGGCTATGTAAGGAGAAAGCGCATTCCATTTTTGATCAAAACCTACCGGACTTTTTAAAGAAGTTTGGTTCTCAGAAAGTGCCAGTACTTTGTTTCTATTGAAACTGATGTTAAAACTTGAACTCCAGTTAAATTCCTTCCCATGAATATTAACCGTGCTCAGTGAGATTTCAAGACCTTGATTTTGCATTTTCCCTACGTTTTTATAGGCATCAGACAATCCGGTGGTATAAGGCAAAAGGGCCTGCAATAACAGATCATGGGTTGTTTTTCTGTAAATGTCAAGAGTTACATTTACACGTTGTTTAAAAAGGCTTAAATCATAACCAATATTCACTTGTTTTGTAGTTTCCCATTTTAAGTTGGCATTTCCAAAAGCACTTAAGATAGCTCCTTTAGAAGGCGAGCCATTGCCATAGGAATAACCCGCGGAATTGGGTTGTGTGATCTGGTCGAGATAGGAAAAGTCGGCAACCCTATTGTTGCCTGTCTCGCCGTAACTTAAACGTAGTTTAGCATCAGAAATAAATGTAAATTTCTTCATAAACTCCTCAGCACTCATCCGCCATGATAGTGCACCAGAAGGAAAATACCCCCAGCGCTTCCCCTGTGCGAATTTTGAAGATCCATCGGAACGGAAAGACGCAGTAAAGTAATATTTTGATTTATAATTATAATTTATGCGCCCGAGGTACGACAAAAGGCCCCATCTGGAACTTAATGAAGTACCGATCAGGGAAGGCGATTCATCTAAACCATCAAGGCCTAATGATTCATTAGGTACGTTGAGAGCAGCAAAGCCATTTACTCCCGTTTTATTTCCTTGCATGGTATACCCTGCCAATACAGTAAGATCATGCACCTTATTAAAAATCTTTTTATAGCTGAGTGTATTTTCATTTAGCCAAACGGTAGAAGGGTTATAATAAACTGATCCGTTCACACCACTCGAATTACGTGGATTACCCAGTCGGGTCTGGGAGTTATTAAAGGCCTCATCTCTCTGCATATTATTGGTGATGCCGCCTGTAACTCTTAGGGTAAGAGATGGAATAATTTTGTATTCCGCATAGCCGTTCGCGATTAATCCTGTGATCAACCGGCGCCGAAGTTCATTTTTAGCAGAAATCACCGGATTAACCCTGTAATCAGCAATTACATTATAGTCGAAGCCCGGATCAAATAGTTCATCATCAAGATTATTATCGTTACCACTTACAGGACGATAGCCCCATACTGCATAAAGCAGATTGGTACTGGCAGATTGGATTGGCGAGGCAGCATTAACTATACTTCCGTTAGATGCACTATAACTATAATTTAGGTTAACCCCAATTTTTAATTTTTGATTTACATTCTGATCAAGTGTAATTCGTCCCTGGTAACGTTTGAAATCGGAGTTTAAAACCACCCCATCCTGGCCAATGATGTTTCCTGAGATCGAATAACGTGTTTTATCAGCCCCACCCCTTATTGAGATATCATGACTTTGCATGGGGGCGTTCCGATAAATTTGATCCTGAAAATTAATTCCCGTTACATTTTTATAGTCGTCAAGTGTTTTCCCATCGGCTAGATAGGTTGTGTTCGTATTTGCCGGATCAAGCTCTAACTGGTATTTTACAAATTCATAGGGGCTCATTAAATCGATGGTTTTTGTATTTTTCTGAAAACCATAGTACCCATTGTAAGCAATCACCGGATCACCTATATTTCCTCTTTTGGTGGTAATAATGATTACTCCGTTTGCTCCTCTTGCCCCGTAGATGGCTGTGGCCGATGCATCTTTTAAAATATCGATAGCCGCAATATCTGCTGGATTTATGGAGTTATTGTTCGCATCTTCTAATGGAAAACCATCTACAACATATAATGGTGAGGTGTCTTGTGTGATTGAACCTGCTCCCCTTATCACAATATTATTTATTGACCCAGGCTGCCCATCGKCGCCTGAAACCTGAACACCAGCTACTCTTCCGGCCAGGGCCTCGTCAAATGATTTTACCGGTGCCTTCTCAAATTCATCCATTTTCACTTGCCCGACAGATCCGGTTAGGTCTTTTCGTGCGGTTGCACCATAGCCAATCACTACAATCTCATTCAATGCATTATCAAGACTTTTAAGAGCAAGGTTGATGATGTTCTTGCCGTTTAAAGGGATATCCCTTGATTGGTAACCAACGTACCTGAATGATAAAGTGGCATTTGCATTTGAAACTGTAATCACAAATTTGCCATCAGCATCGGTAGTGGCTCCGGTTTTAGTGTTTTTTTCAAATATGGTGACACCGAAGAGCGGTTCATTGTCAGACGAGGTTACTTTACCTGAAATGTTTTTGCTTTGCGCATTTCCAGCCGATGGTAAAGCCATTACCAATATCCAGGTAAAAATCACGCTGAAAGTAATGGTCCCACAAAGATTTAGTGGTTTGGTTAACATATTATATTTGGTTAGTGTAAAATCAATCCTATGTCTGATCCGGCAACAATTACAGACTCATATACAAACTTAATATAATTATATATTGTATACAATATATAATTATATTAATACAAATACTGCAATAAAACCACTAAAAAAAGATGATTATATTAATAATCAAATCGATATAGCACCATTTAGATAAAAAACCCTCAACGAAAATAAAGTCCCCCATTAATATCAATGGTTGCTCCCGTAATATAATTACCACCCTCACCTGCCAGGAAAGCGACTGCCAGGCCAATATCACGTGGCTGTCCAATACCCAAAGGTACATTCTCAGCAATTCTTACAATTCCTTCATTTCCATGTGTTTGGGTAAGTAAATCGGTTTCAATAATACCCGGGGCAATGCAATTTACTCTGATCCCTAATGGGGCACCAGTTCTGGCAAGTGTTTTTGTTAGTCCTAAAATTGCACTTTTACTGGCTGAATAATGTACATGGCCATATAGTGCCCCCTGTTGCCCAACCACTGAGCTAATATTAATGATCCTACCATCTTTCTGTTCTCTCATGATTTGCATAGCATACTTGGCGCACAGAAAACAACTCGTGAGATTGGTTCCTAAAACATGTTCCCAATCATCAAGACTGGTGTCAAAAATATCTTGGGCTTGAGATGTTCCTGCATTATTGACCAGGATATCTAGTTTGCCCGTGCTGTTTTTAGCAAATGAAAAGAGTGCTTCCACATCTTTTTCTCTACTTACATCCGCAGCTTTAAAGAATACCTTGCGGTTAAAAGCCCTTACCCCGTTCACTATTTCTTCAAGGTCTTCACTTTCAGCCAGGTCGTTAAGTATAATATCTGCTCCCTTTTCTGCCAGGGTTAGGGCTATACTTTTGCCAATCCCCCTTAAAGAACCTGTTATTAATGCAGTTTTTCCAGTTAATTCACTCATGATACTAATTAAATTTATTTTGCCTCTGCATCCACATGTATTTCTTTGGCCAGGGTAAATCTTAATGCAATAAAAATAAAAATGCTCCCCAGTAAATAAACAACGGAGAGCGCTGATAGACCACTTGACAATCCTAATGTAGGCTTTATCGTCCCTAAGATCCATGGTGCAAAAGCGCCTATTAAAAAAGCAAACATAATCATCGCGCCAGAAACAGATGCCCTTACTCCAGGTGCCGTGACCAAAAATAAAGATGCGTAAATATTGGAGTCATAAATGCCTCTGAAAAAACCAAAAAGACCCATACCTGTATACACCCAAATCAGCTCATTTGCTGATCCCAGCAGATAAATAAAAGGACTGCCCAACAATAATCCAAATGCTTGCAATTTTAATCTTGAACCAATATTGGTCTTCGCCAGGTAGTCAGAAAAGCGCCCGCCGGCCAGCACCCCCAAAAATGCAAAAACATGATGATAAAACATGGAGGAAAAGCCGGCGTTTGCTAGAGAGAGCTTGTATTTTTCATGTAAAAATGTTGGCGCCCAGGTTAGGTAGCCCACATTCACGAATATCATACAGGCAAATGCCATAGTCAGCAATACTGCTGTTTTCTTTTGAAATAATCCTTTTAAGCCGTCAAACACGGTCACCTTTTTCTTGATTACTAACGAATCAGTATCAGGTAAAATGTCTTTTTTAAACCTTACAACAAGTACAATGGAGAGTACAATTCCTATTCCTCCAAAAATGTAAAAAGCCACACTCCACCCAAACCTTTCTGCTATCAATGCGCCAATCAGTCCGCTCATGATAATCCCCGCATAAAGTGCAGTCTGATGTATGGCCATTGCAAACCCTGTTTTATCC
>NZ_JBFTNT010000123.1:0-11347 GCF_056397585.1 Pedobacter sp. 05L430
TAGTTGCACTATGCGCAGACTTAGTGGGCTCTTTAAAAATGGATGCCTTTATTAAAGAATTCCCTGAACGCTTTTTCCAGATCGGCATTGCTGAGGCAAACATGATCGGTATTGCAGCCGGTTTAACCATTGGCGGTAAAATTCCTTTTACAGGAACTTTTGCCAATTTTTCTACAGGCAGGGTTTATGATCAGATCCGACAATCGGTAGCTTATTCTGACAAAAACGTAAAAATATGTGCTTCCCATGCTGGTTTAACCCTTGGAGAGGACGGCGCAACTCACCAGATTCTTGAAGACATAGGCTTAATGAAAATGCTTCCTGGCATGACTGTAATTAACCCTTGTGATTACAATCAAACAAAAGCAGCTACTATTGCTATTGCTGAGCATCATGGACCAGTTTACCTGCGTTTTGGTCGTCCTGTAATCCCTGTATTTACTGATCCTGATCAGAAATTCGAAATCGGTAAAGCATGGATGGTAAATGAAGGTACTGATGTAACCATTATTGCAACCGGACACATGGTTTGGAAAGCCATTGAAGCTGGCGAAAAACTAGCAGAAATGGGAATTGATGCTGAAATCATTAATATCCACACCATTAAACCTTTAGATGAAGCAGCAGTTCTAAAATCTGTAAAGAAAACAGGATGTGTGGTTACCTGCGAAGAGCACAATAAGTTTGGTGGATTAGGAGAAAGCATTGCAAGATTACTTTCAACTGAACTTCCGTCTCCTCAGGAATTTGTTGCTGTTAACGACAGCTTCGGTGAAAGTGGTACTCCTGATCAGTTAATGACTAAATACGGATTAGATTCAATTAATATTATTGAAGCAGCTCAAAAAGTAATTAAAAGAGTAAAAAAATAACTACTTCTTAGCAGAGTATTTTCGGGCCAACGTCGGTTGGCCCGAATTACTTGTATGGAACTGAGTTAAATTGTTTAGGATATTTTGAACACCAGTGCATAACTCAGTTTCGACTCTACACCCGGAACTTTGATCGTTAGTCCGTCCGCAGTTTGCTGAAAATCTGAGGTTGTTCCCGTACCTAACAACGTTACCTTTTTTATAGCTTTGGTATTCAAGGAACTTCCCTTTGCAAGGCTTTTTATGTTCACCTTTCCGTCTTCTGGCCAGCCAAGAACTGTCGCATACAAATCGTTTCCTTTGGCGGTAAATCTGACATCTTTTGAATCAAATGGTTTTCCTTTGCCTTCATTAAAACCTGGCCCGCTTAGCGGAGCAACATTCTCTATTGCAGGTCCCTCACCGAATACCTTCCAGGGTTTGGTTGCATAAATAGCCTCACTGTTGATTTTCATCCATTCTCCTATTTCCTCTACCACTGCCAGCTCATCAGAGTCAATGGATCCGTCGCCTCGTAAAGGTATATTCAGGAGCAGATTCCCGTTTTTACTTACTACGTCCAGTAGGGTATGAATCACGGTTTTGGCCGACTTGTAATGGTGATTGTCAAAAATTCTCCGGTCATAATGCCAGGCACCGATACAGGTATCTGTTTGCCAGGTATAAGGTTCAATTTTATTGCTTTGCCCGCGTTCGATGTCCCAGATCATACACTTGCGCTGTTGTTCATTCAAAATCTTACCATTGACAACAGCGGTAACTTTTCCATTCTTCTTTACGCTTTTGTTGTACAAGTGGGCAGCAATCCTGAGCCCGGCATCACTGATCGGCCACAATGGTAACACAGTATCGTCAAAATAGACCAGCTCGGGATTGTATTTGTCAATAAGATCGATGGTCCTGTTATAAAACTTTTCGATATACTCCTTTGTAGGCTCTGCCACACCGTTTTCCCAACTCCATTGGGCATGAATGGCGCTGTTGTTTTCGCTGTCTTTACTCAGCGGATGATTCTGTGCATACAAATCTTGTGGATCTTTTCCATCCCACCACTTGCCCTTACCATCTTCTGCTTTAACTTTTCCATCGTAAGGAATACCGGCCTTTGGCCCATGTTTGTCCGCTCGCTGAGCAGTTTCCATCCAGCTCCATGCATGCGATGCATGAACACTTACCCCTAATGGTAATTTATATTTTTTTGCAGCTTTGGCCCAACCAGCCATAAGATCTTTTTTAGGCCCCATATTTACAGAATTCCATTCCTGGTATTTGCTATCATAAAGGTCCATGTTGTCGTGGTGATTTGCCAGCGCAACGAAATACTGTGCGCCTGCTTTTTTGTAGAGACCAACAAGATAATCAGGGTCCCATTTTTCAGCCTTCCACTTATTAATTACATCTTTAAATCCAAATTCGCTTGGATGTCCGTACTTTTCCACGTGGTATTTGTACTGATCAGAGCCTTCTTCGTACATACCTCTGGCGTACCAGTCACCTCGCTCAGGTTCGCACTGCGGACCCCAGTGAGCCCAAATGCCGAACTTGGCGTCTTTATACCATTGAGGGACAACGTATTTTTCCAGAGACTCCCAGGTTGGTGAAAAAGGTATCTTTGCGAATTCCTTACTTCCTGCAGGATCTAAAAAATAATTGGTCGCAGCTATTGATTTGGATAAGGCCATCGCTGGAATAATCGTTGCAAGCCCTTTAATTAGATTTCTTCTTTTCATAAAGATTTGTCAATTTGGTCCTTCAAAGGAAGGAATTTTAAAACTTACCGCAGCTAGGTTGTTTAACCATTTCATAAGCAATATTAACATATTGTGGTGTTAATATTGCTTATGAAATGGTTAAGAGGTGACCTGTGGGTATTTCATCGAAAGTGGCCGTTTTGTAATCTAAAGTCTGGTTTTTTATCTGGATATTTCAATTTTGTTTTTGCGAATTGAGGCAACTTCAACTCCGCTATTCTCCACTTTGAGGGTCAGCCTTTTAGTTTTAATAACTAAAAGGCTTTTTTATTTTGGTTAAATATTTTTGTATGTTTTTAGTCACTATTAGATAAATGAAATTGCATTATATTATTTAATTACCCCGAGATGCACCTAAAAATGTTGCTGTTATGTGGTTTGGTCTCGAATTTTGAGATGACTTCAGGGCCAAAGCGGAGCTTCCATTGAATTACCCATTTCTATTTAGTGAAATATATCCTTTCGCGAGTAATTTCTGATTTATACCGATTAGTATTAGCCGATCCTAGTCTGCTTCTTTCCATTAATGATTTTCTGTTAGCATGGCTGTTGGTAAATTAAATAGGCAGTAGGTTTCCGAGGTATGTACTGATTCTTGATTAATTATTTATTCAGAATGACCGATGTAATTAAATTTTTTAAAAAGTTTGCATTTCTTTTCTTTTATTTATATTTTTATGGAAACTAAACTAAAAAATGTCAGCAACAATTAAGAAAGCGCAGCAATTAAGGGCTGACATCATCAAGCAGCTTTATTATAAAAAAAAATCTTCGCTGATTGATTTAAGTAAGCGTACTAAAAAAAGCCTGCCTTTAATTACGTCGGCTGTAAATGCGTTAATGGGGGAGGGGTTAATTATAGAACAGGGTTTCGCGCCATCTACAGGGGGAAGGCGCCCTTTAATGTTTTTATTGAATCCCAATTATAAACGGTACATAATAGCTGTAGCCATGGATCAATTAACTACTCAGTTAACAATATATGATCTCTCGAATCACCAGGTTTTACCAACCCAGGTGGTCGATTTGGATATGACTATGAGTAAAAGTGCCGATACTTTGATCGCATTTATTGATGATTGTATAAAGAAGTCAACAATTGATAAAGAGCGTTTTTTGGGCATTGGTATTGGAATGCCTGGCTTTATCAATGCTGAAAAAGGTATGAATTACTCCTTTATGCAAGTTGAAAAGGACATCAGCCTGCAAGATTACCTCTCAAAAAAAATAGGGTTGCCGGTATACATAGATAACGATTCAAGTTTGATCGCTCTGGCCGAATTAAATTTTGGAGAAGCAAGAAATTTAAGTGATGTGCTCGTGGTCAATATTGGGTGGGGCACTGGCCTTGGAATGATTATCAACGGTAAATTATACCGGGGCAGCAGCGGTTACGCCGGAGAATTTAGCCATATACCCTTGTCTAATTCAAATACTTTGTGTTCCTGCGGCAAGCGGGGATGTCTCGAAGTGGAAACATCTCTTTTGATAATGGTTCAGAAAGCCGAAAAAGCAGTGAGAAATGGTGAAGAAACTAGCTTAAAGGCTCTTTTTAAAGATAAAAGTAAAAGCCATGCTGATCATTTCTTAAATGCAGTTGTAAAGCAAGATCCGCTTGCGATTTCCATTTTAGCTGAAGCCGCATTTCAGATTGGTAAGGGGCTGGCTACTTTAATTCACATTTTAAATCCTGAACGAATCGTGTTAAGTGGACGAGGTGCCAAAGCGGGAAAAATGCTTCTTCCTCCCATACAACAAGCACTCAATGAATTTTGTATACCGCGAATAGCTGAGCAAACTGAAATAATGTTCTCTACCTTAAGTGAAGAGGCAGAGTTGTTAGCAGCTGCCAGTTTAATGGTGGAGAATAGCTTATTCAATTAAAAACTAACTAATATAAATATTTAACTAAAACTAATTGTATATGCAGAAATAAAAGAAGATCCATCAAGAAATCCCTAATTATCCTAAACTAATATTAACTAAATAAATTAAAATTATGAAAAAAATGTACTTAAAGTGTTTTAGTCTGTTGTTGTTATGTTTTTTAACAATAACAGCTTTTGCACAGAAGAATATTACTGGCACGATAAAAGACGCGTCTGGTAATCCCATCCCTGGGGTAAGTGTTCTCGAAAAGGGAACTCAAAATGGAACTTCTACTAACGCCGAAGGAAAATTTGTGCTTTCAGTAAAAGAAGGTGCTAAACTGATTATTAAATCTATCGGTTTGGTTAGCCAGGAAGTTGCCGCTTCAGCCAATCAGACTATTGTGATGGTCGATGACACAGAATCGCTTTCTGAAGTTATTGTTACTGGTTTTGGTGTTAAGAAAGATGTCAAAAGACTAAGTTATTCGGCAACAGCTGTTAGCGGTAGCGAATTGGCAGAAGCAAATAACGCCAATGTGGTAAATGCTTTACAGGGTAAAGTAGCCGGTGTAATGATTAATCAGGGAGCCAGTGGTCCGACTTCTTCTTCAAGAATTAGAATAAGAGGTAATTCATCATTAAGTTCAAATACACAGCCTTTAGTTGTTTATGATGGGATATTAATGGAGCCGGGTACTTCCGGAGCAGACTCATGGGGCGACGCAGCAGATTTTGGTAACATTATGAAAAACATTAACTCTGATGACATAGAGAGTATCAGCGTATTAAAAGGAGCTGCTGCATCATCATTGTATGGTTCAAAAGCTGCAGGTGGTGTATTACTAATTACTTCAAAAAAGGGTAAAACTAGCAAAGGTTTGGGTGTAACTATATCTCAAACGAGCTCTTTTGATAACGCCTATAAATTTGTAGATCTTCAAAATCAATATGGAGGTGGAATTTCTCCCGTATTTGCTAAAGATGCTAACGGAGTAGATGTTGTTGATCAGTCAGCAGGTTACTATGTAGGTGGTTATTCTTTCGGTCCTAAGTTGGATGGCAGAATGGTAAAGGATTTAGATGGCGTAATGAGACCTTGGGTAGCCAATAATCCATTAGATTACTTTAATACCGGAAAGTTTATCAATACAAATGTATCGGTTGAAGGTGCCAGTGAAAACACATCTTATCGTTTAGCCTATACCAATTTAAATAATTCGAGTGTTGAACCTGGAAATAAACTAAAAAGAGATGCATTTGCATTTAGAGTGACCAGAGAAATTTCGAAATCAATTTCAGTTGATGCGAGTGTAAACTACACCATGTCGAATTCGTTGAATCCGGCAAGACAAGGAAGTGCGAATAATCCTTTGTTTGCGTTTACATATTATAAGCCTAGAAATGTTGATTTAAATGCCTATATCAATAACAATATCAACCCGGTAACCGGCGGTGCGTTGGGTTCGAGCGACAGAAATCGTTACGATCCTTACGGCATAGGATCATTTGCCTATGGACTTCAAAATGACAACAGGACTCAAAAGGAAAATAATTTATTGGCAAATATTGATGTAAATATTAAAATTCTTCCTTGGCTTTCGGCTTTGGTAAGAACAAATACTAACTTTTACAATATTGCTTACGAAAGAAAAAATAGAGGAGCTGGTATTGCCTTTGCAGGTGGCGATTACGAAATAACGCAAAATACCAATAAATCCTATCGTGTTCAAGGCTTGTTGAATGCAACTAAAGAACTTTCAAGTGATTTCGAATTGAATGCCTCAATAGGAGCGGAAACTTATCAAAAAAACCTGGGGGATGCTGCATTTTATAACAGGTCGGTTACCAATGGCGGACTTAAAGTTCCTGATCTTTATTCCATTTCAAATTCCATTGATCCTTCAACAACAACGGCTTATCCAAATTTGGGTGAACGTACTGACGCAGTTTATTTGTACGGAGATATTACCTGGAAAAACATGCTGACCTTAAATGTTAGCGGAAGAAATGACTGGTCATCGGCGCTTACTTACAGAGATGGTCACGGTAATTATTCCTATTTTTATCCAAGTGTAGGTTTGGCATGGATATTTACCGAATTACCAGTGTTCCAAAATAGTTCGATATTATCTTTTGGTAAGTTAAGGGGGTCCTACTCTTATACTGGATTGTCAGCAAAACCACAGCAGACCAATACTGATGGCTACTTTAAACTACAAGATGGTAGTTTTAACAATGCTAATGGTGGTAATCAATCGGTTTATGGATTTAGTGACAACATTCTTAGAAATGACAACTTAAAAAATGAGTTGACCAAGGAGTTTGAAATCGGTACCAATTTAGGATTCTTCAAAAACCGTTTGAATTTTGATGTCGCGTACTACAAGAAAAATTCCTACAATCAAATATTAAGCTTTTCTTTACCACAGGAATCGGGAGTTACTTCACAAGCTTTAAACGCTGGTAACATCCAAAATCAAGGTATTGAGGTTTTGATTACTGGTAAGCCAATTGAATCAAGAGATTTTAATTGGAATGCGTCTGTTACCTTTACACGTAACCGGAACAAAATATTGGAATTAGCACCTGGAGTTGAAAGTTACGATTTGGATTTAGCTTTTGGTAACGACATTACTTCTGTAGCCAGAGTAGGGGAACAATATGGATCGTTGATTACAGGTTATGCCTATTCATATTATCAAAAGAAAGACGCAAGCGGTAATCCAGTTGCCAGCCCAAGTAATGGCAAAAAAGTATTAGGTAACACAGGTTATGGAACTACCGGTGGCTATTACACTTTTGTTAGATCGCAGGATTATGATGGAACCAGGAAAAATCTAGGAACCATGATGGAAAATTATCTTGCCAGTACAAGACAAGACCTATCTTATAAAAACTTTTCTTTAGGTTTTCAAATTGATGCTAAAATTGGTGGTTTAATGGCTTCAGGAACCCATCAATATGGATCAGCGAATGGTTCATTCACAAATTCATTATTTGGTAGAGATGAAGCTTCAGGAGGGGTAAGTTATACCGATGCAAATGGCGTAACACAACACGATGGTATTATTCCGGATGGGGTATTAAACGATGGATTAAAGGCTAATGGAGTAGATTTAGGCGGAATGACCTATGCAGATGCGGTTAAACAAGGTTTGTTAAAACCAATCCCGGCTTATGCGTATTATGAAAATTTAAGTCAATGGTCTAGTGGTATTAGAGAATATTCAGTATTTGAAAATTCTTGGGTAGCACTTCGCGAAGTAACGGTAGGCTACACTGTACCAAGTAAGTATTTAAGTAAATTGAAAATAAATACCTTAAGCCTGAATTTAACCGGTAGAAACATAGCTTATCTATACAAAACAGCCAAGGATGGTGTAAATCCTGAAAGTATCTTTAGCAACAGGGCAGGTGCTTTTGCTGAATATGGTGGCTTCCCTTTGGTAAGAAGCTTAGGTTTTAACATCAGAGCATCGTTTTAATTATTTAAATACTACAGATATGAAAATTATAAATAAAGCAAAATATTTTTTCCTTATGGGTTCAACCCTGCTTGCAATGAGCGGTTGTAAAAAGGAAAGCTTTGTAAAGGCAAATTTAAACCCTAATACAATATACGAAGTTAAGCCCGAAGATCAATTTCTTAGAGCTGCAGTAGGCTCTCAAGATGATTTCGAGTACTTTGCAGATGTGTACCGTGCCGCAAACCTTTGGATGCAGTACAGTACGTTAAGCACTGGGAACGGATTGAACTTTAATAATGTTGGCTCGCAATTTAATACGCGTTACGGTAAAATATTTTATGGCAGATTAGGCCCGGCTTTAGCTGATGGGATAAGAAACATAGAATCAATGCCTGATGCTGATAAAAATGCAAGGGTACAGATGAAAGCAATTTCACAAATACTCTTATCATATTATGCATTTTATGTGAGTGACATCAATGGAAGTATTCCTTATACTGAAGCTTTTCAAGCGAGGTATGGCGGCACTAAAACCCCGGGATATGAAACCCAACAGCAAATATTTGCAAAAGTAGATGAAGAGCTGAAAGCAGCTGTAGCGACTTTAAAAGGCTCGGCTACAGGTCAGATCAGTCTTGGCGGAAATGACCCGTATTTCAATGGCGATGCAACACTTTGGGCTAAAGCAGCAAATGCATTACGTTTGAAAATAGCCATTCGCTTAATGAAAGTTGACCCAGCCAAAATGAAAACAATTGCAACTGAAGTATTAGCAGATCCAGTGCAAATGGCAAATGTTAATGATTCCTGGATGCTTAAGGTTGGACCATCTTATGCAAATGCAAATGGAAACTTTAACCCAGCAAACTTTGCAGCAGGTAAACCTGTTTTAGACTTTCTTGTTGCCAAAGGGGATCCTAGATTAGCGATATATTATCGTCCGAATGCAGCTGGAAATTATGTGGGAAGTTTTACCAGTCCTGATGAAGCAAAATTACCTGCAAATAAGCCACTGTATGCTTCGATAGATAATTTATCGCAGCTGCAACACCGGTTATTTACACCTAATTATGACAATAATGATGGCTTGAAAGCTGGTACAGGCAAAGGTTTTTTCCCCGTGCTAACATATGCCGAATATTGTTTTCTACGTGCTGATCTTGCAGCCCGCGGTGTTACTACAGACGTTGCTGAAACATGGTATAAAAATGGCGTATATGCATCTATTAAATTTTACAGTGACAGAGCTGTTGATGCGAATGTAAAAGATTTTACCGCCGTAACCGCTCCGGCAATTGATGCTTATTACAATAAAGCTGGAGTTAAATTTGATGCGGCTAAAGCTACTGAACAAATCGCTTGTCAGGCTTATTTGGATTTTTTCAGACAACCATTAGAAGCCTGGGCCTGGTGGAAAAGAACTGGTTTTCCTAATACTACGTCTGTTTTGGCATGGTCTGAACTAAAGGCCAATGGGACACCGCTAGTTTTAGCGCGTAGAGCTGGTATAGACTTGCTAAGTCCAACCAACTTAAATTATGCAAATCAGCAAACTGCATTGGCAGAAATGGCTAAAAATCCAGATTTTGGAACCGGTCCAAATGATGCTTTTGGTCGTGTTTGGTGGGATAAAAAATAATTGTTAAATTATAAAGCCCTTAATAATTTTATTAAGGGCTTTTTTTAATCAAAAACCATGAGGCCGTTTATTTTTCGATTAAGTTTTTTGCTCTCCTTAGCCATTTTCCCTGTTGTTATAAAGGCTCAGGAAAAAATGATCTCTCCTGCAAAAATAAATTCGATTAAATTGATTGATTTAGGCGGTAAAGAAAGTCGAATTAATTTAAGTAAGGCAGTGGTTTTTGTTTTTTTAAGCCCCGAATGTCCATTATGTAAAAACTATTTACCCGGTTTGGTAAAACTTCACAATGCTAATAAAAGCATCAATTTTTATGGTATAATCCCGGGTACCAGTTATTCATTAAAAGAAATAAATGAACTTAAAAATGAATACGGGATCAACTTCAGTTTATTAACTGACAGAGAGAAACGATTGTCAAAATATTTAGGTGCAACCACAACACCTGAAGTTTTTTTAATCAATAAAATGGGTGCAATAACCTATAGTGGACTAATCGATAACTGGGCTACCTCGCTAGGACAAAAACGCTTGGTAATTACTGAGAAATATCTTGAACAAGCTATAAAAGACCAGTTAAATGGTAAACAAACATTTAAAAAAACTATTCCTGTTGGGTGCCTAATCAACGATATATAATGAGCTCAAAATCTTTACTACTTTCAAAAATTATTACCATTGTAATTGGGTTATTCATTTGCGCAAATAACGTAAATGCCCAAAAAATAACTTACTATAAAGATGTTGCACCCATTATTCAAAATAAGTGTCAATCCTGCCATAGGCCTGGGGAGTCTGCTCCATTTTCTTTATTAACTTATGAGGATGTTGCAAAAAGAGGCTCTTTTATTAAAAAGGTAACACAATCTGGTTATATGCCGCCATGGAAACCAGATAACCATTACAGACTATTTAAGAATGATAGGTCATTAACGAATGAAGAAAAGCTAACTATAGCCAAGTGGGTTGACGCAAAAATGCCAATGGGCAATATTAGCGAAACGCCAAAAACTGCAGTTAAAACATTTATTGAAGGGACCCAGTATTCCAGGAAGCCTGATCTTGTTTTACAAACAATTAAACCATTTAAAGTTATTGGCGATAATAAGGAGCGGTTTATTGTTTTTAAAATTCCTTTTAACATTGGTGCTGAAAATAACGTCGAAGCAATGGAGTTTTTTTCATCCAATAAAAAAGTAATACATCACGCTAACTTTGCCATTCACCCTGTAGCAGATGATATTGAAATTAACCAGGGTGCTGATTTTTTAAACTTAACAGAGGATGACAGGACCAAATATTCGCAGTATTTTCCTTTTAAAAAAACAATGACCTATTATGGTGGATGGATTCCAGGAACGTCCTATGAATCTTATCCCAATAATTTTGGTTGGGTTATGCCTAAACGGGGTGTCATCTTATTAACCATACATTATGCTCCGGTATCAAAAGACGAAGAAAGTATTTCCGGAATAAATTTCTTTTTCAAAAAAACACCAATAGAACGAAAAGTTGAGGTGATTAGCTTAGGTTCTGCCGGTGTAGGCGAAAACGCTATCGAGCCTTATTTTTTCATCCCGGCCGATTCTGTAAGAAAGTTCGAACTAAAAATCACAACACCACAAGATCAATCTTTACTATACATTTGGCCACATATGCATTACTTGGGTAAAATATTCAAATCATATGCGGTAACGCCTCAGCAAGACACAATACAGCTCGTTTCAATCCCATCCTGGGATTTTAG
>NZ_JBFTNT010000124.1:0-23768 GCF_056397585.1 Pedobacter sp. 05L430
CTATTAAGGTGGCAGAAGCAGCTAAGGTAATAGAGAATTCACAACGAGACATTAATATTGCCTTTGTAAATGAATTGGCTAAAATATTTAATAGATTGAATATTGACACCCATGCAGTATTGGAAGCTGCAGGTACGAAATGGAATTTCCTTCCATTTAAGCCAGGGCTGGTAGGCGGGCATTGTATTGGAGTTGATCCTTATTATTTAGCACAAAAGGCTCAAGAGCATGGATATCATCCCGAAATTATTTTAGCTGGGAGAAGACTAAATGATGGTATGGGTGAGTATGTTGCTCATGAGGTTGTTAAATTGATGGTGAAGAAAGATATACCAGTAAAAAACGCCAATATCCTAGTTCTTGGTATAACTTTTAAAGAGAACTGCCCAGATGTTCGGAACACTAAAGTCATTGATGTATTAAATGCGTTAAAGGACTATGATGCAAATATCACAGTTTATGATCCTTGGGCGGAACCTGCTGAAGTTAAGCATGAATATGGTTGGGATTCCATTAGAGAGCTAAACGACTTCAGAGATTACGATGCAATTGTTTTAGCGGTAGCACATGATCAATTTAAAAAATTAGACTTAATGGCTCTTTGCAAAGAAAACAAAGTAATTTACGATGTGAAAGGTATACTTGGTGATATTGCAGACGGTAAATTGTAATAATTTATACAGATGAATATTTTAAATCTAATTGGGCGAAATCAGGAGCTCTTTCCTGGCGATATTCGTAAACACGAAAGTGAACTAAAGAATATTGTCTCAAATTCAAAGTTCTTGGTTATTGGCGGAGCGGGATCTATTGGACAGGCGGTCACAAAAGAGATATTTAAACGAAATCCTCTAAAACTACATGTTGTTGATATTAGTGAGAATAACATGGTTGAATTAGTTAGAGATATTCGGAGTTCTTTTGGATATATCGGGGGCGATTTCCAGACCTTTGCTCTGGATATTGGCTCCGTTGAATATGATGCATTTATTGAAAGTGATGGTAAATATGATTACGTACTAAATCTGTCTGCTTTAAAACATGTACGTAGTGAAAAAGATCCGTTTACGTTAATGCGTATGATTGATGTAAATGTTTTTAACACTGATAAAACAATTCAGCAATCTATTGCCAAAGGGGTCAAGAAGTATTTTTGTGTATCGACTGATAAAGCTGCAAATCCAGTAAACATGATGGGAGCATCTAAGCGCATTATGGAAATGTTTTTGATGCGTAGAAGTAAAGATATAAATATCTCAACTGCACGTTTTGCAAACGTCGCTTTTTCAGACGGTTCATTGTTACATGGCTTTAATCAGAGAATTCAAAAACTACAACCAATAGTAGCGCCTAACGATATTAAACGATATTTTGTAATACCGAAAGAATCTGGAGAGCTTTGTCTGATGTCTTGCATTTTTGGTGAGAATCGCGATGTGTTCTTTCCTAAACTTAGTGAAAGTCTGCACTTGATCACCTTTGCAGATATTGGGGTTAAATATTTAAAAGAGTTAGGATTTGAGCCTTATTTATGCGAAAGTGAAGATGAGGCCAGAGAACTAATTAAAACATTGCCTAAAAAAGGACAATGGCCTTGCTTGTTTACCAATAGTGATACTACCGGGGAAAAGGATTTCGAAGAATTCTTCACCGAAAATGAAGTTTTGGATATGGAGAGGTTTGATAATCTAGGGGTAATAAAGAATGAATTTTATTTTAATGATGAACTGTTAAATTTGTTTTCGTCACGAATCAAAGAGCTGAAATCAAATAAATCGTGGTCTAAAGAAGATATTGTTGAATTATTCTTTAAGATGATCCCGGATTTTGGACATAAGGAAACAGGTAAATATTTAGATGCAAAAATGTAATATGAAGGATCTGAAAGATATTATTTCGTTTATTCAAAATTCATATAACACCAAAGAGTTCATTCCATTGCACGAACCCAGGTTTAGAGGTAATGAAAAAAAATATTTGCTGGATACTATTGATTCTACTTTCGTTTCTTCCGTAGGTGCATATGTTGATCGTTTCGAAGACATGATGCAAGTAGCGACTGGTTCACAGAAAGCAATTGCGGTTGTGAATGGCACAGCTGCGTTGCAGGTGGCTCTTCGACTTGCTGGAGTTGAATCAGGAGATGAAGTAATTACACAGGCACTAACTTTTGTAGCCACTGCTAATGCTATTGCTTATAATGGAGCAATCCCTGTTTTCGTTGATGTTGACCTTGACACAATGGGCTTATCTCCAATAGCAGTTGATGCATTTTTGGAAGAATATGCAGAACTTAGAGACGATGTCTGTTATAATAAAACAAGTGGCAGAAAGATTTCAGCTTGTTTGCCTATGCATACTTTCGGCTTTCCTGTTCATTTGGACAAGCTAATTACGGTTTGCAATAAATGGAATATCCCGTTAGTAGAAGATGCAGCCGAGTCTCTTGGGAGTAAATATAAGGGGCGTAGTACTGGAAGCTTTGGTAAGCTAGGCATATTCTCTTTTAATGGGAATAAAACAATAACCTGTGGTGGCGGTGGTGCCATTGTATCAAATGATCTTGAGATTGGAAAAAGAGCAAAGCATTTAACAACTACTGCTAAGAGACCCCATCCTTATGAGTTCTATCATGATGAATTAGGGTACAACTATAGAATGCCCAATCTAAATGCTTCATTAGCATGTGCACAATTAGAACAACTTCCATTAATGTTGCAAAGTAAAAGAGAATTGGCAGACATATATCATGATTTTTTTGCGGAACAGGGTGTGAATTTCAGAACAGAGCTTCCGGATACGAAAGCGAATTACTGGCTGATGTGTGTAGAACTGGAAAATAAAGTAGAGAGAGATCTTTTCTTAAAAGAAACTAATGAAAATAAAGTAATGACACGTCCTATCTGGCAACTAATGTATCGCTTGCCGATGTACAATCATTGTCAACGCGATGATCAGAAAAATGCTGAGTTTTTAGAAGAGCGAATTGTAAATATACCAAGCAGTGTTCGATAAGATTCACATGATAGGAATGTCAGGTCGAGGGGGTGTTATAGCTGATATAGTTCATGTACGCCAATCATAAAATTGCAGGTAATCCAGATATAATGATATGAAAAAGGAAAGTGTAATAATTATTGCAGAAGCAGGAGTAAATCATAATGGAAGTTTGGAAAATGCCTTTCGCCTTGTTGATGCAGCAGTTGATGCTGGTGTGGATTACGTAAAATTTCAAACCTTTAAAGCTTCAAATTTAGTTTCTATAAAGGCAAAGAAAGCTGAATATCAAATAGAAAATACTAAAAATAGTACGGAATCGCAATTGCAAATGCTTCAAAAGCTTGAGCTTTCGGAAGATGATCACGAAAAGATCATCGCATATTGCAATTTGAAGAATATTAAATTCTTCTCCACTGCATTTGATTTAGATTCTTTGGAATACCTGTCAAAAATAGGTATGGATATGGTTAAAATTCCATCTGGAGAAATCACTAACCTTCCTTACCTGAGAAAGGCCGGGAATTTATTTAAGAGAGTCATCATTTCAACGGGGATGGCTACTTTGAATGAAATAAAAGATGCTGTTGCTGTTTTTGTCAATGTTGGAATTAAAAAAGAAGACATTACAATATTGCACTGTAATACGGAATATCCTACACCGATGAAGGATGTGAACCTGTTGGCTATGTTACATATTGGAAAGGAATTTAAAACTTCCATTGGTTATTCTGATCATACGCTAGGAATTGAAGTTCCAATTGCTGCCGTTGCTTTGGGAGCTGTGATGATTGAGAAACATTTTACTTTGGACAAAAATATGGAAGGCCCTGATCATAGAGCTTCTCTAGAGCCTGCAGAACTTAAAGCCATGTCTTTAGCGATTCGTAATATTGAGCTGGCTATTGCTGGTTCRGGATTAAAAGAGCCTTCAGAATCGGAAATGAAAAATATCGCTATTGCAAGAAAAAGTATTGTAGCGAAAACAGATATAAACAAGGGAGATGTGTTTTCAGAGGAAAATCTAACGGTCAAGCGTCCTGGTGATGGTATTTCTCCAATGAGATGGGATGATCTTATGGGTAAGATTGCGATGGAAGACTTTGAAGCTGATGATTTAATTCGATAGACATGAAAATCGCAGTATTAACAAGTTCAAGAGCTGATTACGGGATTTATCTGCCTTTATTAGAGCAAATAAAAGAAAGCCCGGATTATACCCTGGAAATTATAGCTTTTGGTACTCACTTATCTAAATATCATGGGTATACAATAGACAACATTAAGGAAGACGGCTTTGAAAATATTTATGAAATTTCATCTCTTCTTACAAATGATGATGAAACTTCAATTTCTACCGCTTACGGCTTAACAGTATTAAAATTTGCAGATTTTTGGAGGAGTCATCAATTTGACTGGGTATTTTGCCTGGGCGACCGATATGAAATGTCGGCAGCTGTTCAAGCTGGCATACCTTATGGTGTAAAATTTGCACATATTCATGGCGGAGAGACTACTTTGGGTGCAATAGATAATATTTATCGTCACCAAATATCTTTGGCTTCTAAAAAGCACTTTCCAGCTACTGAAGTTTTTGCAAAAAGAATTGAAGAATTAGTTGGTAGCTCTGAGAATATTTTTGCCGTAGGTTCTTTATCTATTGATGAGCTGGCGGAGATGCCGATACCTACTGAATCAGATTTCCGGGAAAAATATCAGATCAAAGATGAGTTTGCCTTATTAACTTTTCACCCCGAAACAGTTTCTCCTGAGAAGAATGTTGAGTATGCGACTGAAATGCTGAATGGCCTGAAGGAGATTTCTAAGGGAATTTTGCTTGTAATCACAATGCCAAATGCTGATACATTTGGAACAATCTACCGTGATGCTTTATTCAAGTTAAGAGAGTTGACAGCAGAGCGTGTAATTCTAATAGAGAACTTTGGCAAGTTAAATTATTTTGCAGCCATGCGTTATTGCAAACTGCTGATTGGAAATACATCCAGCGGAATTATTGAAGCCGCATCATTTGGTAAATACGTATTAAATGTAGGCGACAGACAAAAAGGAAGAGCTCAAAGCGATAATATAATAAATGTTCCATTCTCCGCCACCGAAATGGTTAGGGCATTTTTTCTTGCTTTAGAAAGAAAAAATTTTAAAGGAAATAATATTTATTATCGTTCCGGCACCGTGAACTTAATACTTAATAACCTGAAAAGTTAGCAATATGAGAAATTATAAAGATCATTTAATTCCATTTAATAGCAAAATAATGCAAGCCCTTGTCCAGTTGGATTATCTTGCTAAAGATGCAATATTATTTGTAGTAGATGAAGAAGATAAGCTAATTGGTTCATTAACGGATGGAGACGTTAGGCGTGGTTTAATAAAAGGAATGGCGACATCRGATCCTGTTAGCAATATCATTCAGTCTAATCCGCGTTATCTTCGAAAAGGAGAAATGGATATAGATAAGGTTATTGAGTACCGGGAAGGTAATTTTCGAATTCTTCCAATCCTTGACAAAGATAGTAGGGTGGTTAATGTGATTAATTTCAGGGAAACGAGATCCTATCTCCCTGTTGATGCAGTTATTATGGCTGGAGGCAGAGGGCAAAGGCTTAAACCATTAACGGATACTACGCCTAAACCTCTTCTAAAGATTGGCAATAAACCGATCATGGAACATAACGTAGATCGTTTGGCGCTATATGGAATTGATGATTTTTGGTTTTCTGTAAAATATTTGGGAGAACAAATTGAAAATTATTTTGGTAATGGAGAGAATAAGAATGTTCTAATCCGGTACGTTTGGGAAGATGAACCATTGGGTACGATAGGTGCTGTCTCGAAGATTAATGATTTTGAGCATGATTACGTGCTAGTTACTAATTCCGATGTTTTGACAAACCTGGATTATGAACACTTTTTTTTAGATTTCATCAAAAAAGATGTTGATTTTGCAGTGGTGACCATCCCTTATGAGGTAAATATACCGTATGCAGTTTTGGAAACTACAGATGGTCATGTACAAAGTTTTAAGGAAAAACCTACTTATACATATTATTCTAACGGAGGGATTTACCTGATGAAAAGGGAAGTTCTGAAGTATCTGCCTAAAGAGTCTTATTTTGATACAACAGATCTCATGGAAAAGTTGTTGGCTGAAGGCTGTAAAGTGCTGTCTTATCCATTGGCAGGTTATTGGTTAGATGTTGGAAAACATGAGGACTTTGAAAAGGCTCAAAAGGATATTTTACAAATTAAATTTTAGAACTTTCATATGTTAGCCATTATTCCAGCTAGAGGCGGTTCAAAAGGGTTGCCAGACAAAAATATAAAAATGCTTAACGGAAAGCCTCTGATTGCATATACAATTGAAGCTGCCATCTCAGCTAAGTACGTTTCAAAAGTGATAGTAAGTACCGATAGTGAAAAAATAGCTGCTGTCGCTATTTCTTATGGAGCGGAATGCCCATTTATGCGCCCTGATCATTTAGCTGACGATAATTCTCGATCTATTGATGTATACAGATATACAATTAAAGAATTAGAGAACAAAGAAGACATCCTTATTAATGAGTTTATAGTTTTGCAACCAACAAGTCCCTTTAGGACAGGTCAAGACATTGATGATGCTATTAAATTGTTTAAAGATAGAAATGCAGACTCAATCGTTAGCTATTGTAAAGAACATCATCCTATTAAATGGCACAAATACATTGATGAAAGCGGGAGATTTGAAAATATTTTTGAGAATGTAGCAACTAATCGTCAATTAGAAAGAACTTCGTATTTTCCAAATGGGGCAATTTACATCTTCAAAACCCATTTAATTGAGAATGATAATTATTACACAGAAAACTCATTCGCATATTTGATGGATGCGATAAAATCAGTCGATATAGATACAATCGATGATTTTAATTTTGCAGAGTTTTTGATGGGTAAACAAACCAAAGGAAGAAAATAAAAACAAATTATCTGTAGTTTTTATAGCCATTTAATTTAAAATTATTATTAAATATTTGAAATGTGAGTAAAAGTCTAATTAAAAAAGTATTGGGAAACAAGATAATTGTTTATTTATCTAGTCGATATCTCATCTATTTACTGCAGTTTATAAATTCCATAATAATTGCAGTGAATTTGGGGCCCTATTATTTAGGAGTTTGGGGCTTTTCGAATTTAATAATTCAATATTTTAATCAAATTGATTTTGGAGTAACTCAATCATTTAACGCATTGGGATCAATACACAAGGAGGACAATGAATATGTATCAGAATTATTGGGGTCAACTATTATTATTGAATTTGTTCTCTGCGCCTTAGCATGTATGTTTTTAATCCTTATTCAGAATTCAAGTATTGGTCTTGGTGATAAGTACAATTTTTCACACTATTATTTAGTCGTAATCCTAAGTATTATCCTCAATTACTTTGTCCCGACGCTCTTGTCGTTATTGAGAATTTATGGGGATATTCAGATTATTTCAATTTGTCAGAGTTTATTGCCAATTCTGAACTTCTTATTTATGTTTTTCTTTAAAGGTGAGGTTCTTTTATTAATAATGTTATGGCTTGTACCCGTATCATTAATATTGACAGTTGCTTTATGTCTTATAAAATTACCGATCAAGATAAAATTTAGTTGGAATTTTGAATTAACTAAAAAGCTTATGAAAAAAGGGCTTCATCTGTTTCTTTATAGCTCCAGCTTCTATTTTATCCTTTACTCTACGCGTTCATTTGTTAGTATGAAATATACTGTAGAAGAATTTGGATTATTTACTTTTGCTTTCTCTTTAGCTAATGCAATTATTTTATTGTTTAAATCATTTTCATTCTTGGTATTTCCAAAATTAATTAATCGTTTATCAAAAAGTGGTAAGGACGCTTTAGCTTTAATTTCAGGCCCGAGACAAGAGTATATGACAATGACTCATTTAGTTGCCCATCTCGCAATACTCTTTTTCCCTTTGTTCATTTATTTTATACCGAAGTACACTGGTGCTGTTTCTATGTTTAGCCTGACTGTTTTAGGTCTTATTATATATAATAATTGCTATGGATTTCAGGAGCTCCTTATAGCTAAAGGCAGAGATAGAAAACTAGGTTCAATAGCATTTATTTCTTTAACTGTAAATGTTATAGCGGGGTTAATATTAGTCTTTTATTTCTTTGTGCCCCCTCATATAGCAATATTTTCAATTGTAATTTCTTATTTCACTTTTCTTTTTTTACTAGCTATTGCTTGTAGAAGTATTTTGGAAATACCTGTAGATTATAAAGAAATAATTATGGATGCTTTCCCCATAAGATTACTTGTGCCGTATTTATTTAGCATGTACGTGTCATTATCTTCCTATAATAACTACTTCCTCTATATTATTGTTCTATTAATATTTTTGGTTTTAAACCGTAAAGAGTTATTAAATATAAAAAAGACAATAGTTGTGATATTGAACAATCCGAATCTTGTTAACGTTTAACTATTTAACAATTTAATATGAATAAATTAAAAGAATTTATACAATTATTAAAGAGATACGTTCTTATTAAAGAGCTTCTCCCATATCACAGGAAAGGCTTTAATCGTGTCTTTAAATTTGTTATGGTCAGAGATTATAAAACAGCCTTACTTATGCTTAATGAGACTCTTAAATCAATAATAGCTATAAAGGGTTCAGTAAAAGATGGCTATAACTATTTAAATACTAAAAGTATTTCGGATAATAAAAAGTCAGATACGCTGTTTATATTAGGTAGTGGCCCGAGTATAAACGAAATAACAGATGAAGAATGGTCTTATATAAAGAAAAATGAATCATGGGGATTTAACTTTTGGTTTTGTCATGATTTTATCCCATCCGCTTACATTATCCAATCTGTTTATAGAAGAAGTGATGACAAGCAAAAGGCATTTGCCGATAGCTTAGATCAATTAATGACAGATATGTTGACAGATAAAAAAGAGAGGTACACTAAAGTGAATTTTTTTGCGAGAGGAGATGGTGTCAATAACCAAAAATTCTTTAATTCAAAAATTGGCACGTTTATAAAGAACAACTTTAGGGAAAATATTTTTCTAATGCCGGAATGCCCAATTAGTTCTAAAAATAAGGTTAATCCATACCTCTTTATGCAAGTGTTAAACAAGAATGGATTTCTCACTTCTACGAAAGAAGTATTACCGATTCCAAAATTCGGTAGCACAATAGGGGAGTTAATTCCCTTAGCTCTTATTCTGGGATTTAAGAAGATCGTCCTTTGTGGAATAGATATGAATGATGGGGCACATTTTTATGATAAAGAAATTAATTATGAGAAGTATCCTATGCTTAGGACGCTTAGCGAACTAAATAATAATAGAGAGAAGCACGAACATATGGATTCTTCTACACGCTTATATACAGTGAAAGACATAGTTATTGAACAAAATCGCTTTGCAACGGAGAATATGGGGGCGAAAATTTATACATTTAAAACATCAAGTTCCTTATATCCAGATATTTCTAAATTTGAATATTAAATAGAAGAATGAAAATATTAAGTTTATATAGTCAAATTAGATCGTACTTTTGGACGTACTTGGTACGTAAAAGTTGCGGATCGTATAAAGGTAGAGTAAAGGCCAATAGAAAAACCATCGTTAATAAAAATGTACATTTAGGTTCAAATGTAAATTTTAACGGGATGCTAATATCAAAAGGGGGAATTGTACAAATTGGAGATAATTTTCATTCTGGAGCTGAATGCAGAATTATTGCTCAGAACCACAACATTAATGGAGATGCAATCCCTTACGATAAAACATATATTAAAAGAAATGTTACTATTAAGGATAATGTTTGGATTGGTCATAGAGTAATTATTCTAGGAGGGGTAACCATTGGTGAAGGTGCTATTATTCAGGCCGGAAGTGTTGTTGTAACCGATATCCCTGATTTTGGTATTGCAGGTGGGCATCCAGCTAAAGTTTTTAAATATAGAGATCAAGATCATTATCGTAATTTAAAAAACCAGGAAAAATTTCATTAAAACATTAAATATCATGAGAGTAATTGATTCCATTTCTTTGCCTAATAGAACTTTTAGATTCAAGAGAATGCATTCGACATTTTTTAGTCTGATATTTATAGGATGTATATATCTATACGTGGCTCAAAAAATATTTCGATAATTGGAGGGCAAATAAATAATTGCTGGGGAGACGGTATATATGTTGGGAATGATAATGGAGTGACGAGTGAAGCAGTGAGTATATCTTATACCCGAATTAGTAATAACAGGAGAAATGGGATCTCAATTACCTCTGGAAGAAATATTACCCTTGATAATTTGTATGTATCGAATACAAATGGCACTGCTCCGCAAAGTGGTATTGATATTGAGCCTAATAACCCGTCTGACATTATAGAAAATATCAAAGTCAACGGAATAGTAACAGAAAATAATGCTGGAGATGGAATTTCAGTTATTCTATCTGGACTTGTTCCTAAGAATATGACACGCTCAGGAATCAAAAAAGATGTTCAAATAACAATTGCTGATCATATAGATGTGAAATCTAAATCGGGAATGCGTATTAATGGAAGACTCAAGAACCCGAATTCAAACAATATGATTTTAAACGGAAGTATTAATGTTATAAATCCTAAATGGTATGGACAGAGTGACCCAATGATTTTCGGGCCATCTAAGGAAAGAGAAAAGGTTATGGAGTGGGGATTTATTCCCAAAATAAATATTAGTAATCCTATGATTTATGACAAGGGAGGAAAAATCGTTGATAAAGACAATTCCTTTGTTGAAAAAGTCAGATTGAAGAATAAAAATCTAAAAATAAACCAGTAAGGATGTTGCCTTTAAAAAAAGTACAGTTCGATTTACCTTCACTAATTGTAACACTTTTCCTAGCCTTAGAAATCCTAAGCTTTTTCTTTTTAAATAAATCATTTTTTGATTTTGCATTCATTTTTATAGGGTTAGTAATTTTTGCCACGCAGTTCAAATACATCGTCAATTATAAAATTGGCATGTTTATGCTATTTTTAATCACTGCAGGTTATTCTTTCTTTATTCTTTATGCTTTCCAGGGTCGCATTACGACGATTCCACTAAGGCTAATTATGCATTTTTCGTTGCTAATATTATTAATTCGTTACAGGATTAATCAATTATATATTAAAATTTTATTATATATTTTCGTCGCATATACTTTTTTTTATACTCTTGTTTTAGGTCAAACCTTAAGAGGGATGCTGGCAGGTGGTAGTGAGAATTTTGTGGGATGGTTAGCCTTGTCTTTGGGGGTATATTATTATCTTTTGTGTTATGTTAATAAAGATAAAATGAAATTGCAAGTTGCAATTGTCGTTCTAATTGCTGCAATTAGTTACCTTGGAAGAGGGACGATTGGTGGGGCTATAATACTATTTGCAGCTGTTACTTTTTACTTAATCTCGAGCAAACCACTAAAGTATAAAATATTTGTTTTCCTCGTTATTTCTTTATTTTCAACTGTACTTCTTTTAAGTGATACAATATCAGAGATCTCCAATTTAGCATTTAGGAAATTCAATGAAAAGGGGATAGATTTGGATGAGAGGGATATGATTCTTCGTGACTATATTGATAGAATTAATCTTCAGACTTTTTTTACTGGAATATCACCGGATCATTACCCCTTTACCCTCCATCATGGGAACTTTCATAACTCCTATTTATTAGTTCACTCGCAATTTGGACTCATTGGAGCGATGTTCATTGGCCTTATTTTACTTACATTTTTGCTGAAAATCTGGAAATCACCTTTTCTATGCCTGTTGCTACTGTCAATTTCCCTTAGGGTATTTACAGATGTTATAGCATACATTGGTTACATTGACTTCTTTATATTTTATCATTTATACATCATCTGGAATAATAATTATCTAAAAAAACGTATGAAATTAAATTTTGTAAAATGAGAATTCTAACTCTGGTCAATTCATTGAATATGGGTGGAGTTGAAAAGACTTTGCTTAATTGTCTGCCTTACTTAGGCAAAAATGGGGATAGCCTAATTATATGTTGTTTCCAAACCCATRGGGAACTGGAAAAGAGATTTCTGGAAAATGGTGTGGAAATTGTAAGTATAAAAAAAACTGGAAGTATTTTGTTGGATTGCATCCAGTTGCTCAAAGTAATAAAAAAATATAAAATCGATATAGTTCATAGCAGATTCAGTTATACTTCAGGAGGCTTTGTATTAGCTGCTTTTTTTATGAATAGATCAAGCATAGTGTCTATTCATAGTTCAAAACCAGTTGGTTTTGGAAAGTACAAGAATATTTTTCCTATTGGATTTCTTTTAAAACAACAACTTAAGCTTCATAAATTGATCGTTCTCGGTCTAGCTGATAGAATAGTAGGACATTCACGTGCAAATTTGAATGTTAATTTTAAAAATTGGGATAATAATAAGAAATTTAAAGTAATTCACAATGGCGTTGACTTTATAGAGCTAAGTGGCGGGGCTATTGATAGTTCAATTTTAAATGATTTTATAAAAAATAGCCGATTTAATATTCTGCACATTGGTTCCATGCGATCGCCAAAGAACCATATGTTCTTATTGGATTGTTTTAAATTATTGGAGCCAAAAAAAAATGACTATAGACTTATACTGGTAGGTGGGGGAGAGTTGAGCTCGGCAATTACGCTAAAAATAGAGGAGTTAGAATTGAATGATTATGTTTATTTAGCGGGCTTTGACTCAAATATTGGAACATACTTATCTGTAGCAAACATGTTTTTTTTCCCTTCCATCATCGAAGGATTTGCAAATGTACTTGTGGAGGCTCAATATATGAAAGTGCCAATTTGCGCTTCTAATCTTCCTGCGTTTGACGAATCGGTATATCATGAGTATCACAAATATTTTTTTGATCCACACAATCATAATGATGCAATTGATTCTTTTAAGCGGTTAAAATTTGATATCGATAATGGTAATTTAAAAGAGACCATAGAAAACGCACGAAAATATGCTATTGATAATTTCGAGGTTACGAGCATGGCCAACTCCTTATTAAGTTTGTACAACGAATTAAATAGATAATCAATATTTTCAAGTAAGAATGTTAAAGCTATTTAGAATTACTACTGTCCCAATTTCGTTAAAGACTCTTTTAAAAGGACAACATCAATTTATGTCAAAATACTATGATGTTACAGGGGTGTCTTCAGCAGGAAGTGAATTGGAAGATGTTGCGAAAGATGAAGGTATTAAAGTAGTGGGTTTAGAGATGACACGCGTAATTTCACCATTCAAAGATTTATGTTCATTAGTGAATATGGTTAGACTTTTTAAGAAGGAAAAACCATTCATTGTCCATACTCATACACCAAAAGCTGGCATTGTGGGAATGTTTGCAGCAAAGATTGCTGGTGTGCCAGTCCGATTACACACTGTAGCGGGATTACCACTGATGGAAACCATGGGTGTTAAGAGAAGAGTATTAAATTTTGTGGAAAAATTCACATATAGTTGTGCAACTGCAGTGTATCCCAACTCAAACGGGTTATATGATTTTATTGTAAAAGAACGCTTTGCCTCACCCAACAAATTAAACGTCATTGCCAATGGGAGTTCAAATGGCATAAATACTTCCTTTTTCTCATCTCAACATTATAGCCTGAACCAAAAATTAGAATTAAGAAAAACTTTGGGGATTGACAAGAATGATTTTGTATTTATTTTTGTCGGTCGTTTGGTCGGTGATAAGGGTATAAATGAACTCATAGAAGCTTACAAGAAAATTAGCAATGAAATTAATAATACTAAACTCTTATTGGTTGGTCCAGTGGAGCACGAGTTAGACCCATTAATTACAAGTACTTTGATGGAGATTGAAAATAATCCCAATATCATTTCCGTAGGCTATCAAACAGATGTTCGACCCTATTTCTTGGTTTCTGATGTATTAGTGTTTCCCAGTTACCGAGAAGGTTTCCCCAATGTGGTAATGCAAGCTGGCTCAATGGGGCTTCCTTCAATTGTTTCCGATATAAATGGTTGTAATGAGATAATAATAGAGGGAGAAAACGGAATCATTATACCACCAAAAGACAAAAAAGGCATATATGAAGGAATGATAAGACTTCTTAGTGACAGAGATTTAATGAACAAATTGAAAAGTAATTCAAGAAAAATGATCGTTGAAAGATACGAGCAGAAGGTTGTTTGGGATGCTTTATTACTTGAATATAAGAGATTAGAAAAAGATGTACAAAAATATAATTAAAAGGCTCTTAGACTTCATAGTTGCTTCAATGGGATTTCTTTTTTTATTGCCTGTACTCTTTTTAGTGACATTGTTATTATTTCTAGCCAATCAGGGTAAACCATTTTTTTTTCAAGTTAGGCCAGGGAGACATGGAAAACTGTTTAAGATAATCAAGTTCAAGACTATGAACGACAGAAGAGGTTCGAATGGACAGCTCTTATCTGATAAAGAACGGCTAACAGCAGCAGGATCCTTTGTTCGTAAAACATCTCTGGATGAAATACCCCAGCTGTTGAATGTAATTAAAGGTGATATGAGTTTAGTAGGGCCAAGACCATTACTCCCTGAATACCTGMCTCTATATTCAAAAGACCAAAATAGGCGACATGAAGTTCGCCCAGGTATTACTGGTTGGGCGCAAATAAATGGGCGAAATGCGATTGGTTGGGCGCAAAAATTTGAATTGGATGTATGGTATGTAGATAATCTAAGTTTTTGGTTAGATTTGAAAATCATATTGTTAACTATTAAAAAGGTGATAGTTAAAGAGGGGATATCATCTGATACCTCAGTAACTATGGAAAAATTTACTGGAAATTAAATGCACGTTATAGGAGCAGGAGGACACTCCAAAGTTATAGTTGATATATTATTGGAATCTCACATTCAAATTAATGGAGTATGGGATGAAAATCCTGATCTTAAAGTATTCATGGGATACCCTGTTCGTGGGAATTTTGATGCATTTAAAAAAGTGAAAACTGATAAGGTAATCATCGCGATAGGCAGCAATCTGATTAGAAAAAGAATTTCAGGTGAAATACCTGAAAACACTGCGGTAGCGATTCATCCGAAAAGTGCAATATCAAAGTATTCTTCAATTGGGATTGGGACAGTCATAATGCCGAACGCAACAATTAATGCTGGCTCAATAATTGGGGTATACGTAATTGTTAATACTAATTCCTCTGTAGACCATGATTGTAATCTTGGCGATTTTGTGCACATCTCGCCGCAGGCTGCTCTAGGGGGAAATGTGACAGTAGGAGAAGGTACCCACATTGGCATTGGTGCTAGCGTTATACAAGGAATAAAAATAGGTAAATGGGCAACGATTGGTGCCGGATCAGTGGTGATAAGAGATGTTCCAGATTACGCCGTAGTAGTGGGTAATCCTGGAAGAATAATTAAATACAATAAACTAACATAATGAACGATAAAATATGGCTTTCTTCTCCACACATGGGAGATAATGAACTTAAATATGTTACCGAAGCTTTCAAAACTAATTGGATTGCCCCTCTTGGTCCTCACGTTGATGGCTTTGAGAATGACCTCGCTGCCTATACTGGTTCAAAATATGCCGCGGCCTTAAGTTCCGGAACTTCTGCGATTCACCTTGCTTTAATTATGCTGGGTGTTAAAGCAGGCGATGAAGTGATTTGTCAATCTATGACTTTTTCTGCAAGCGCCAATCCTATTTCATATGTAGGAGCAACACCAGTTTTTGTAGATAGCGAGAAGGAAACCTGGAATATGTGTCCGGATTTATTACGCGAAGCCATCACAGACCGAATTGCAAAAGGCAACAAGCCTAAGGCGATTATCCCTGTACATTTGTATGGGATGCCTGCCCAAATGGATAAAATTATGGCCATTGCGAACGAATTTGAGATTCCAGTTATCGAAGATGCTGCGGAAGCTCTTGGTTCAAGTATCAATGGAAAAGCGATGGGCACTTTTGGCCTAATGGGTATCCTCTCATTTAATGGGAATAAAATTATTACAACCTCTGGTGGGGGCGCTTTAATTTCTGATCAGGAAGAATATATTAAGCAAGCCCGGTTTTTGGCAACTCAAGCAAGAGATAAAGCACATCACTATGAGCATAGTGTTATTGGTTATAACTATAGAATGAGCAATGTTTCTGCAGGAATTGGTAGAGGGCAAATGGAAGTTTTGCAGGAGCGCGTAGATAAAAGAAGATCGAATTTTGAATTTTATAAAAAAGAATTAACTGTGTTTGAAGGCCTAAGTGTTTTAGAAGAGCCTCAAGGTTATTTTTCAAACAGATGGTTGAGTACAATTCATGTGGATCCTGCTAAAACTAAAGGGGTTAACAAAAAGAGTCTTTACAATATACTTTTAGAAGACAACATTGAAAGTAGACCGCTTTGGAAACCGATGCATATGCAGCCTGTTTTTGCAACTAGTCCTTTTTATGGCAATGGAGTCTCTGAAGAGTTATTCCGCAATGGTTTATGTCTTCCTTCGGGATCAAATTTAAGTGATGAAGATTTAGAGAGAGTAATAAAAGGGATCTCAAGGGTATTTTAAATATTTTATAAACACCAAAAAGCCTTAATTACTAATTAATTAAGGCTTTTTGCTTTACATTTTTTATGGTTTAATAAATACCTATTTATGGGTATTTAAAATTTGGTTTAATTATTGTTAGTTTGCTTTCGGATAAAAATCGCCCAATGAATGTTCACTAAACTAGAAATCGTACCGCGCTGGATTATATTCACAATAGATATTTGCTTGAGTATATTTGCACTCGTGCTTGCAAAAGTTCTTAAAAATAATTTTATAATAGAAAATATAAATTTATTAGCTTTATATAAATCGGTATTACTTGTTGTTGTGGTAAATACCCTCGTTTTTTTTAATATTAAAACTTTTGCTGGTATCGTTCGATATACAAGTGCCCAGGACTCGTTCAGAATTCTATTTGCGGTAGTGTTAAGTTCTCTTACAATTTTCTTTTCAAATGCAATTATTATCGTATTAGGAGGGGATCGAATTCTTAGCAATGTTACTATAATTATTTACTCCTTATTTAGTTTCCTGTTCTTAATAACCTACAGAGTGATTGTAAAGTACTTTTTTATGTACATAAAAAACGCTAAGCTGGACAAGATCAGGATAATTATCTATGGTGCCGGTGAAGCAGGAGTTGCTACCAAGAGAACTTTTGATCATGATGCCAAGGTAAATAAAACAATCATTGCCTATGTTGATGATGATCTGCGGAAGGTTGGTAAGACCATTGATGGAGTTAAGATTCTTGATGCAGCCACGCTTGAGACCTTAATCATCAAACACGAAGTGGATGAAGTGATATTTGCATCTTATACCATCCCCTCGGATAGAAAAGAGCAAATCGTTGATGTTTGTTTGGAGAACGATGTTAAGATACTTAATATCCCACCACCGGATGTTTGGGCGCGTGGTGATGTAAGTACGGCACAGATTCAGAACCTCAACATAGAAGATCTATTAAACAGAAAGCCAATCCAAATCGATACTGAGGGTATAAAAAATCAATTAAAAGATAAAAGGATTCTAATTACTGGTGCTGCGGGATCTATTGGCAGCGAAATAGTAAGACAAGTATTGAAATTTGAATCGGGCTTGATCATTCTATGTGATCATAGCGAGACTGCTTTGCATCACCTATATCTTGAACTTGAGGAAACCCATAAAGACATTAATTTCCATGCCTTCATTGGCGATGTGAAAGACGAGAAACGTATGAATTTCTTGTTTGATACCTTTAAGCCCCACTACGTATATCATGCGGCAGCATATAAACATGTGCCTATGATGGAAGATAATCCGGCAGAGGCCATTAAAACTAATGTGCTGGGCACAAAAACAATTGCTGACCTATCGGTAAAGCATGGTGTTCAGAAATTTGTTATGATCTCTACCGATAAGGCAGTTAACCCGACAAATATAATGGGTGCGTCTAAACGTATTGCGGAGATCTATGTGCAATCATTGAACAACTCCTTAACCACTAATGATTTTGTATTCTCAAATGGATTAGGATACATTAATGATTTAAATGTAAAACCGATTACCAGATTTATTACTACCCGTTTCGGAAATGTATTAGGCTCTAATGGATCAGTAATTCCAAGGTTTAAACAGCAAATAGAAAAAGGTGGCCCTGTAACGGTTACCCATCCAGAGATTACCCGTTATTTTATGACCATCCCTGAAGCATGCAGGTTAGTGCTTGAAGCAGGTTGCATGGGTAAAGGTGGAGAGATCTTTGTTTTCGATATGGGTAAATCTGTTAAAATTGTTGAACTGGCTAAGAAGATGATTCGTCTTGCAGGTTTGGTGCCTAATGAAGATATAAAAATCACTTACTCTGGCTTAAGGCCAGGTGAAAAATTATACGAGGAGCTTTTGAATGATAATGAAAACACCATGCCTACGCATCATGAAAAGATCATGATTGGCAGAGTGCGTGAGTATGTTTTCAATGAAATAGAAGCCCAGATTTATAAACTTGTGGAACACGCTGTAATCAACGATAACAGAAAAGTCGTTATCCAAATGAAAACTATTGTTCCGGAGTTTAAAAGCAAGAACTCTAAGTTTGAAGAGTTTGATGTTGTATAGGAAAGGGGTGTTGTCCTATAATTTTCAATTTGTAATTTATTACGATAGAAATGAACATATTCTACCACTTATATTTAAGTTTCATCCTGTTTTAGCCTAATCATTAAAGTCTGCACCGTCCCTAAGATCTATTTTTATTTCACTTACTGTATTTAAATTATATACGGAAAGTTTTAGGATCTTCACGGCTGAATATAATAAGATCCAAAAAGTTACTCCCAATATCTCTTAGTGGCAGAAGTTAAGGTTTATAGCCTTAAGTATGCTGTTGCTTATTATAATTTGGTATAAATAGGTGTTGATTTGATTCGGGATATTGAAGTTTAGATTGATTGGAAATACTTATTAATTTCTCTCTATTAAAGTATTCAAAGTTTCCATAAATTCGTTCTCTGTATTTTCCGCATAAACCCTAGAGCCATATGCATTCAGATGACCTTTATCATAGTACATGAGGGTGTCTCTATAAAATGGAGCATTTTCAAATACCCTACTTTTTCCTAGATTTAGATAGTAGCAATTGGAATTCGCGTTTATAATTTTCAAAATTTGCGGAGACATTGTTTTAAAGCTTATCTCGTAATTCTGGTTTCTATTAGGATTTTTTACTACTCCCCTATTTTCTCTTACGGGATTTTTATTTACTGAAGGATAGTCAGAAAGAACAATTAAACTTTGATTAGATTTTAAACCATCAATCAAATTTTTTATGGCAGGGATCCATAATTCGCCGCTTCCGGAGAATTGCAAAATAATGATATCTGTTTTTGGAATGATCTTGTTCACTTCATTAATTAAGTCTTGATATTGGATATAATATCTGTGTTCTTTAATCGTTTCCTGTGTAAGCCCGGGTAATGTAGGATACCTATCATTTGTTGCCGTTTTAAAAGAGAATGAATTCTTCTTTCCTAAAATATCTAAATAATTCTTCATTCCTAATGCATGACTGTCACCTATCAATAATATTTTTTTTCCTGTATAGGAGGTATCGCCATATGTCTCAACTGATTTAAATGTCTTTCCATGAGATTCCAAGCCAATCGTTGGAGCTATATATTCAATGGGAAGTTTTATAAGCTTTTTATTCATCCARGGAATATAATTTATTAAAGCGACGATAGTAAAAGAAATATATGCAAAAGGAAGATAAAATTTCGCGCCTGTGGCGTTTCTAAAAGTTCTTTCAATAAGAAAATAGGACAATAAAGAGAGTAAAATGGTTAATGAAATAACCAAGAATATTTGAATAGTATTAAAATCGTTAATACCATAATAGTACCTAATAAATGCCATTATAGGCCAATGCCATAAATAAACTGAATACGAGACCTCACCAAGAAAAACAAATGATTTATTTGCTAGTATGCTGTTGATTCTATTGTTGGAGGATATTAAAATTAATACAGTTCCTATGCAAGGAATAGCAGCTAAACTTCCAGGGAAAAATGATGTTTCATTAATCAAGAAGGAACTCGCACCAATTATTAATATTCCAATTAAGCTTACCCACAAAGAATTACTTTTTACGAAACTATTATTCCTTAGGGGGAGTAAAGTTGCTAATACTCCTATAAAAAATTCAGGACTTCTGGCTAATAAAGAATAATACATAGAACCTTTATTATTGGATAAAACTTCAAACGTTCCATATCCTAGGAATATTAAAGTGATTATTGTTAAGGTTAGGATTAGTATCTTTTTATTTTTTATAAAGAGTAACAGAATAGGTAAGAATAGATAAAACTGCATTTCCACTGCAAGTGTCCAAGTATGCAAAATTGGATTTTCATTACTTGATGCTCCAAAATAATTGTCCAATGTCGCGAAATAATTATTTGAGTTAAATATAGCTGACCAAAAAAGCCCTTTTCTTAAACCTGCTATATCACTTGGAACAAATATAAATGCTGAAATTGCTGCTAATGCAATTAATAATACTAAATACGCCGGGACAATTCTTTTTATCCGGCCATAATAGAAATCTAGCAAAGAAAATTTATTATTATCTATCTTATGTAAAACAATTGATGAAATTAAGTAACCTGAAATGACAAAAAATATATCCACTCCAATAAAACCACCTGGTAAAATTTGAGGCGAAAGATGGAAAGTAAAAACCAGTAAAACAGCAATTGCCCTTAAACCTTGAATATCATTTCTAAATTCCATATTAATAAGATGCTTTTTGGGTGGTAAATATATGAAAATTGTAATATAAAGAAGGTTTAAATATTAACTCCTGTGTTATTAAACTGGAATAGATGTATTACAAGGATCAGGAAAATTCTAACGGTTTATCTAGGGTCACCATCGTGATAAAGTTGAATTTTCATTTGTTCTTTCGAAAGAATTTCAGATACCTAACAAGAAACATGTGGATGATAATGAAAGCAAAATTTCACGCATTATGAAAAGATTATGATTGGCAGAGTCAATTAGTGTGTTCAATGAAATAGGGTCCAGGTCAATGAACTTGCGCGACACGTTGTAATTAATGATAACAGAAAAAGTGGCTATCCAAAAGGAAACAATTGTTCCGGAGCTTAAGTATTAAAAACACAAAAAAGTTGCAATGACATCATGCTATAGTTTGCCCAGTCATTTCGATAGGAGAAATGATTAAGTGGTGCTGACGAGCAGTGGGAATGCTGTAGCGCGGTAAAACATGCAAACGTTTGATTTTGCCATTGGGCCCCGATTTTTAGAAAAAAGGATTATAAAATTCAAGTTTAAAGCTGTAAATTCGACAAATTTTATTACCCATTTTTTATTTATTTACCTATTGAAAAAATATGTGTGGAATAGTTGGTTACATAGGCCATAGAGAAGCCTGGCCTTTAGTTATTAAAGGATTAAAGCGGTTAGAATATCGCGGTTACGATAGCGCTGGTATAGCACTAATCAATAATGACGGTTTGAATATATACAAGAAAGCCGGAAAAGTACAGGAACTTGAAAATTTTGCTGAAGGCAAAAACCTTTCTGGAACCATTGGTATCGGACATACCAGATGKGCAACACATGGTGCTCCGTCTGACAGAAATTCGCACCCGCACACTTCGCATAGTGGCGACTTATCCATCATCCATAACGGAATCATTGAAAATTATGCTACCCTGAAAGAAATGCTGATCAGCAAAGGGCATGAGTTTAACAGTGATACGGATACTGAAGTATTGATTCACTTGATTGAAGAAATCTATAAAGAGGAAAACATCGACCTGCTGGAAGCAGTAAGGCTTGCCCTTCATGAAGTGAGCGGAGCTTATGCCATCGTTGTAATGGACGAAGCAAAGCCTGATCAGCTGATTGCAGCAAGAAAAGGTAGTCCTATGGTTATCGGTGTTGGCCAGGGTGAATATTTTATCGCTTCTGATGCGACACCAATTGTAGAATATACTAAAAACGTGATCTACCTGAACGATAACGAAATCGCATTTTTAAAACGCGATGAGTTAATGATCAAAAGGCTAGATAACGTGGTGCAGACTCCTTATATCCAGGAGCTGAACTTGAAATTGGAAATGCTTGAAAAAGGTGGTTACGATCACTTCATGCTTAAAGAGATTTATGAGCAGCCACGTTCAGTTAGAGATTGTTTAAGAGGTCGTATCTATCCTAACGAAGGAAGGGTGCAGCTTGGTGGAATCAGCGAGTTTGCGCATAAACTGAAAAATGTAGATCGCATTATCATTGTGGCCTGCGGTACTTCGTGGCATGCCGGATTAGTTGGCGAATACTTAATTGAAGAGTACTCCAGAATTCCTGTTGAAGTTGAATATGCTTCGGAATTCAGATACAGAAACCCGATCATTACCGAGAAAGATGTAGTAATTGCGATCTCTCAATCGGGAGAAACTGCTGATACCATGGCTGCTATTGAAATGGCCAAAGAAAAAGGGGCAACTATTTTCGGGGTATGTAATGTGGTTGGTGCGTCTATTCCACGTCTTACACATGCTGGTGCGTATACCCATGCCGGTCCTGAAATTGGTGTGGCTTCAACTAAAGCCTTTACTGCCCAGGTTACCGTGTTAACTTTGATCGCTTTCCACCTTGCACAACAGAAAGGAACCTTAACAAGCTCAAAATTAACAGAGTTGTTAACCGAATTGGATAACATCCCTCAGAAAATTGAAAAAGCACTGCAATCAGAAGGCCTGATAAAAGAAATCTCCGCTAAATTTAAAGATTCAAGGAACTGCTTGTTCTTAGGCAGAGGGAGTGGTTTCCCTGTAGCATTGGAAGGTGCATTAAAGCTTAAGGAGATCTCGTACATCCATGCCGAGGGTTATCCTGCTGCAGAAATGAAACACGGTCCTATCGCCTTAATTGACGAGGAGATGCCGGTTGTGGTTATTGCAACCAAAAACTCATCTTACGAAAAAGTAATCAGCAACATTCAGGAAGTTAAAGCCAGAAAAGGAATTGTTTTGGCAATTGTAACAGAAGGTGATACCGAAGTTAGAAAAATGGCAGATTATTGCATTGAGATTCCTGATGCAAGTGAAGCGTTCTTGCCTTTATTGGCTACTATACCATTGCAACTATTGTCTTACCACATTGCAGTAATGAGAGGCTGTAATGTAGATCAACCAAGAAATCTGGCCAAATCGGTTACAGTAGAGTAACATAAATCATTTTAATGATGTTAAAGGGTCCCAATTGGGACCCTTTTTGTTTACATATATTTTTTATGTGGTTTATTTTAAGTTTTTTATGTTAATTTATGGTTGTTTTAATGTTAATTGTGACTTTTATTAATGATTTTTCTTAATTTTTTGTAATAATCTCAGTATATTTGGTCAATCATTCCTCTTTTTATTGCAATTATTGTGCTTTTTGGGATGATTACGTAGTAATTACTTATGATTGCATGTGAAATGAAGATAAACTATGTATTAAGTTTCTGTTATGTTTGGATTTTTTTAATATTCATTCCTTTTTTAGTCTTTATTTTCATTTTTCTTCAAGATTTTGTAATTACTTGCTCAAATAAATTACGCACCTCTTTTTGTCGGAACACTTTTTTAGAATCTACCTATTATAGACTATTGCTACCTACCTATGAG
>NZ_JBFTNT010000125.1:0-19418 GCF_056397585.1 Pedobacter sp. 05L430
GGCCAAAAAACTTGCCATGGCTGCTTTAGAGTTGGCTCGCAAAGCAGTCGTTGGTTTGATAAAAGGCTTTGGTGTTATATTAAAGGGTTTTGTTGATATCGCTTTTGCAGCTTTTCCTACCATACGCGATGCAATTAACACTAAAATTGATGCTGCTGTGGATACTGCAGTCACCGCAACAAATAAAGCTTTTGAGCGGTTTAAACAGATAGTATCAGATATAATAGATGCATTTGCTGAATTCGTTGATACTGCCCTGGCCTTTGTACAAAAAGCCCTTACTGTCGCACTTTCTGTTATCGAAGTTATTGTTGTCGGTTTCCTTAAGGTAATGGCCTTTCTGAATGATATTGAAAGGCAATACAAATTATTTAAAGCCATGATTGATGGATTTCTTCTAATCTGGGATCATCCCGAAATATTAGAAGAAAAAGCAAAAGAGTTTCTAGAGCCTTACATTAAAGACATACCCGGTAGTACCGAAAGTGAAGTCAAAAAAGCTTTGGCATTATTTGGTTTGGCAACAGCCAAACACATTACCGGGATAATGAAATATCTTACTCCAAACATCAACCACTTAATAGGCAACTGGTGGGAAGAGGCCAAAAAGATGATTTGGTTCTTAATTAACCCATTTGCAGACAAAAGTCCATTATATGATGACGCCCCTAAACTCTGGAGATTAATTCCTCAGATGTGGAACGACCTTTGGGATGGTGAGTTTAGTAAAGTGATTGATGGTGGCCTCGAGTGGATGCAGGCATTGAACATGACCATCGGTGCTTTTGCCGGCTGGATAGTTATTGGAGGTACAGTGGTCGGTGCAATTCTGGGCGGTATTTTTGGAGTAGGTGCCGGTGCAATTCCTGGCGCAGGGGCTGGTTTTGAAGTTGGAATAGCTATAGGGGAAGGAATCATGGCATCAATGATTGTTACCGAAACAGCCGTAATTGCCAAATCTGTTTATGATCTTTCTGTAACCGAGGACGATGGAGTAGAATCTACACCGCCACCACCTGCACCTGCAAAAGAAAAAACAGCAGGAGAGGTACATGCCGATGCCGCAAAAGCAGAAGATGGACCAAGGCAATATGCAAGTGGACAAGTTAAAACTGGTCGGGATAGAATATTATATGCCTATCAGCGCATTGCCAATAGTGGTTTAACCCTTGGTGTAATGGTAGCTCTTCTATTACTGGGTGCAATAGGCGGCAAAATTGCACAGGGCTTGCTGGCTGGAATCAAAAAACTAGGTACTGTTATAGGCAAATTGTTGCCTGAGGTAGCGGAAGGATTTAAAGGGGCAGCCGGAGCTTTAAAAGACAGCAAATTTGGACAGGGACTTGCCAAAGCCAGCGAAGGATTTAATGAAGGCAGGGCCGGAATGAAAGAAAAAATCGGTGGTCTTAAAGAGAAAGTTGGATTAGGAGGGGAAGAAAAACCCGGTGCTCCTAAAGAAAAAGCCACCGAAAATGCAAAAACAAATACAGAGCCAACCGCATCTGAGGTTGATACCCCAATAAAACCAGAAGCGGAAACCAAAGTTCCAGAAACTAAGGTTGAACCAGAACCAAAGGTAAAAACTGAGCCTGAGCCAATTGCTGRGCCAGAACCAAAAGTAAAATCGGAAGCTGAACCAATTGCTGAGCCAGAAGCTAAAACGCCTGATCAACAGAAAGGAGAAGACTTTGCCAAAAAAGCTCAAAATGACGAGGGTGTTGTATCTAAAGGGGAAACAGAAGACGGTCACGCTTTAAAAGCCGATAAAGAAGGTCATATAGTAGAATGTTCTAATTGCAAAGTTTATGAGATCAGTCACAGTGAGATGCTGAAGGAAAATCCACAACTGGCAGAAGAATTAAAGGCGATAAGAAAAAGAATGGCTAAAACACCAGAGGATCCGGCGGTGATGCGAGATCTGGAGGCATTCGATAAGAAAATCAAGAAGCTAGAATATGACAGCTTCAGCGCAGGCGGAAAAAAAGCACGGGACATGGGGTTACCAGATGCGGAACCTGGTTACCACTGGCGTCTTAACGGTGAGGGCGAGCCTACCTACGTGAAAAATGGAGCAACAGAAGGCAATCAGCGCGTATATGATCCAGAGTCGAAAACGTTTAAAGATTTTGATGGGAAGACTCCAAGAAAAATAGATGTTGAAGCCAAATATGAGCAGGATCCCACATCTACAAAACCAAAAGATAAGGTAGAAAAAATAGATACAAGTGGGATGACCACTGATGAAGCCAAAAAACTAAAACAAACACAGAAAGAAAGAGCAGATGAAATAATTGAAAGAGACAAACATCCTAAAGGATCAGAAGAATATAATAAGGCAAATAAAAAAGTAATAGACAAGAGTGAGAAATTAGGAGAAGAGGCCGCTGATTTAGCAATGAAGGAAAAATTCGGTCTTGATCCTGATTATACTGGTAAAGGAAGTCGTACCTTAGATAAGGTTTATAGTGAGTCTGTCTATATAGATGAAGCTACCGGCAAGGTTGAGGTTGTTGATAGGGTATCCGTGGTCGAGGCAAAGGGGGGWAGCTCTGATGTAGGAAGCAAAAAGGTGAGCAGCGGCGAAATTGCTGAACAGGGCACAAGACCTTATTTAGAAGAGACAATAAAAGAAATGAAGGCAAGGGGAGGCAAGGATGCTGAAATTGCAGCAAAAATTGAAACTGCACTTGATCAGGGTAAACTGGATTATTATAAGGTATCACAAAAAATCGATGCTAACGGTAATCTTGCTCCGATTGAAATTAAAAAATTTGATATTAAATAGTTATTAAATCATGCACATAACAAGACATTCGTTTAATAAGGAAATTGTAGAAAACAATGTAATACTCAACGACAAGAACATCAATTTATACCTTAAGGAACTAAGTAATAACCACTTGGTTATAAGGGGACTTGAAAGGTTATCTCTCGAAAACCTTTGCTATTCTGCTTCCTTACAATACCCAGTTGATAAGCAGCTATTTTACTTGGATCTATTTATAGATGCATCATTAGCGAAATATCAAATCGCCACAAACATAGGTAACTCAATTGAAATTAATTTAACAGGGACTAAGCACCAGATTTTACCTGAGGATGTAGATTATTCCGTTTCTGAGCAAAACTGGATAACAGGCTATATGGCCGCCCTGGCCCGACGAAAAATGCAAATTGTACATGCATTTTGTGCTATTGATTTAGATTTTGTTAATCAAAAGAAAAGAACCAAAGGAGGGGCCTATAGTCTATTATTTGCCAAATTTCTACAACGCTTATTCGTTAAAGGAGAACCTCACGGACAAAATCTTTTGGCCGCAGCAAATGAAATAAAAAAAGATAAAATGCCAGAGCCAACATATGAATACGCTTTGTTTATTGATGGCCCTGTGATAGATATGTTTACTCCAATTTTCATGAACGATGAGAAAGATTTCAATGAGACACTATTAAGCGCATTGGAATTGTACAAAAAATATTGGAGCAAGGAACAGATGAATATCCCCAATGGATTAATTTCCTTACCCATTACGGCCTTAACAGTTATGGCAAAGGATTATGATCTAAATATAAAACACACATCAGATTACTTGCTGCAATATTTAATAGATAACTAGAGCTTATTTTAACTTAAAGCACGCCGTTTTTAACCGCGATATCTACAAGCTGCAGGAAGTTTTTACATTTTGACCTCATGAGCATATTTCTCCTGTGATTATTAATGGTATTGATACTGATATGAAGCTGGTCTGCAATCTCTTTACTTCCCATTCCCTGACTTGCTAATTTCAAAACATCAATTTCCCGTTTACTGAGTATATCTTCTGTTTTCTGCAGGAAATAAGACTTGTTCTCAATCACTGATTTCTCACCACCAGCCTCGTGCCTTTCTATTAAATGATTAATTTTCGAATCATTTTTAAAATAGGTTAGGTCAGTAAGTGAATTAACAGAAGCTATCGGCATTCTATAATACTCATTAAAAAGATAGTGCGTACACTGTACTACTGATGACCATGAGTCATCGCCATTTTTTATTCGAAAGTTTGTAGTGAAAGTATATTTCACATCTTTTTCCTGCTTACGATTGGCTAGAAAAGCCATTTGATCTGGGAATATTTGCTCATCAAAAATTTTCATATCCTCCCGGTTTCTGATTCTATTTAGGAATAGAAAGTCCGCCTTTAATAAAAATTCATAAGAATATCCTAAAAAATGGCTTGTACGAGATGGTCTGAAACAGTTGGAGTTTTCGATATAATCACTTACATAATAAATTGAAGGAAAAAAATTATTATTCAATGATTCACTATCAAAGTGCAGAAGGATCCTTTCTGCTTCTGAAAATTGCACACCAAGCCTATTTCGCGAGTGTTTTAAAAAATCAAAGTATGATGATGTTTTAGGATCTTTCATATCAGCTTCGTTTAGTAGAGAAATCAATTAATTATCTATTAAATACTACCTGCAAAGGCATACGGAGTAATCCGTGTTGGCAGATAAAATTTAGGGTAACAAAGATGACAATGTCAATTTAAGGCGTACTTAAATAAGATCAGGGTCAGACGGTTTCCTGTTGTTCTTGGATTTTAGATTTTTCATAGCAAATAGGCGATTAGATTATGCTCTAAAATTAGAATATAGATCGCTATTATTTCCAGAAAAACATGTGAATGGAGCACCTTAGTTATCAAATACAGGTTATGAGTATTTGAATGGTTTTTTGAGCGGAAATTTAGTAAAATCGATATTCGATCAGCACATCTCTGCGTTAAATCGAATATCGAATGAGGCCATTGTAAGCCGCTTGTAATGAAAAACTTTTGAATCTTATTTTACGCGTTCAACGTATTCTCCGGTGCGTGTATCCACCTTTATCTTATCACCTTGGTTCACAAACAGAGGCACCTTCAGCTCTACTCCATTTTCAGTAGTAGCATACTTCAAGGCTCCAGAAGAGGTATCGCCTTTAACGGCTGGCTCAGCATATGTAATTTCCAGTTCTACAAAGTTTGGAGCCTGAGCCATTATTGGCTCTTCACTTTCAAAAGAAACAATTACATCCATTCCTTCCTTAATAAACTTTGCCGATGGTCCGAATAGTGACTTAGGTACATTAAACTGTTCAAAACTAACATTATCCATTACCACAAAATAATCTCCCTCTTCATATAAATATTGGAAATCATTAGTCTCAACACGACAAATTTCAACCTGCTCATCAGTTCCTAAACGTGCTTCAACAATTCTTCCAGTTTTAATATTACGAAATTTACCTAAGTAAAAAGCGCCACCTTTGCCAGGTGTACGGTGTAAGAACTCTATAACTGTTACCAGTTCGTTATTGAAACGTAAAATATTTCCCACTTTAATTTCGGATGCCTTTGCCATAAAAATGTATTTCTAAAATTTGAGCCCAAATATATATGCTTTTTGCGTATTTATATGCCTTAATAATTAAAGGATTTAATGCAAAATGATCTCAAATTTTTTTTATCTTGATCATAAAACAGCATAATTTTATATGCTTTAAAGTTGACGCATCTCCAACACAAGTAAACAACCGTAGCTATGGAAGAGCCTGTTAACACAAATCAACACATTGTTAAAATATTGAGCGTTGAAAACGTCACGCATAATGTAAAGCGGTTTACCGTCGAAAAACCAGCCAATTATACTTTTATACCCGGTCAGGCTACCGATGTAGCTATTAACAAACCAGCACTAAAATCTATGGTTGGTCCATTTACTTTTACCTCTCTTAACCAGGCAGAATACCTTGAGTTCACCATCAAGATTTATAAAGACCATGATGGTTTAACAAACAAACTCTCTTCTCTAAATCCAACAGATGAATTAATCATCCATGATGTATTTGGAACCATAAATTACAAAGGTTCAGGTGTATTTATTGCAGGTGGCGCAGGTATCACTCCATTTTTAGCAATACTCAGACAACTTAAACTTGATGGCTCACTGCAGGGAAACAAACTATTATTTGCCAACCATAATGAGAGCGATATCATACACAAAACCGAGTTAAAATATTTGCTTGGGGACAATTATATTGATGTATTAAAAGATCCGTTAGACCCGAAAACACAAAGTGGGATAATTGACCAGAATCTTCTAGAAAAATACATTGGTAATCGAGAAAAGTGGTATTACATATGTGGGCCAGATGCATTTACCGCAGCAATGGTCGATAATCTTAAAAATCTTGGAGTGGATAAATCTCACATAGTTATAGAAGAATAATACAACTCAATTAGTGTTTGTTTAACCTTGCCTCTTCAAGATCAAGGTTATCCTCCATATCGCGCAGCACTTCATGATCATATTGCTTAGTAGCTTTGAGTCTTTTAAGGCCAGCTCTCCTTAGTGTAACCAACTCAAGCATGATCTTTCTATAGAGTTTCCTCACTGAGCCAACTTCTTCCTTTTGCGTTTGCTCAAGCAATGTACGCTCAGTTGCCCTGATGCTCCGTTCCAACTGCTCTTTAATTCTGGCAATTGTTTCAAACTGGCTCATCTCATTACTATATTTTTCATCAAGATGCTCAACGCACTCCCTGGCAAGTTGCAAACGTATTGATTCAATCTGATCTTCTTCTGGTACCCCCTCATCTATCTCTTCAATCTTTAGCCACTTCAGGAACAAAGGCAATGTTAATCCCTGAAAAATTAACGTAACAAGTATTACAATAAATGTGATAAACAGAATCATATTGCGATGTGGGAAAGCTTCGCCCGTATCTAAAGTTAAGGGAATTGCGAGTGCTGATGCAAGAGAGACAACGCCACGCATTCCAGCCCATCCAATGATAAAAGGCAGCTTTAAACCCGGACTCTTTTCTTTCTTTCTGATTTTTGCACTTATAAATCTCGGGATAAATCCAGCCACATATACCAGAATGATTCTAACAACAATTACTATGGCGCTAATGAGAAGTCCATATTTAATGGCCTCTTCCATAGAATAATCTTCCAAACCTTCAACAATAACAGGTAATTCCAGCCCAATCAAAATAAAGACAAAACCATTTAATAAAAAGCCTACTGTAGCCCATACTTCTTTGGCCTGTAAACGTGTATGATAATTAAGGAAATCGTTGGAGCGGAATGAAAGAAACAAACCGCCGCTTACTACTGCTAAAACACCAGACCAATGAAACTCTTCTGCAACAATATACATCAGATACGGAGCAATTAATGTGATAGGGGTAGTAATGCTCGACGATTTAGCCCAATACCTCAATACAAAATACAAAATATGAGCAATAAAAAGCCCCACAACTACCCCCATAAGTGCTAACACAAAAAAGTCAGTCACTGCCTCCTGCAAAACAAATTGCCCTGTAAGAATAGCAGCAATTGCAAACCGGAATACAGTTAAAGAAGCGGCATCGTTAACCAAACTTTCGCCCTCTAAAATGGTTAAGCCTCTCTTGGGCATATTTAAACCTTTCAATACAGAAGTTGCAGCAACGGCATCAGGAGGAGAAATAATTCCTCCAAGCAGGAAACCAAATGCAAGTGTAAATCCCGGTATAATATTTACAGAAAAGTAAGCAATGGCCAACGAGGTAATTAACACCAATCCAAAACCCAACAAAAAGATTGATCTTTTCCATTTCCAGAAATCATTCCAGGAAGTATACCACGCGGCCTCAAATAAAAGTGGTGGAAGAAAAATAAGAAATACAATATCTGGATGTACACTTATTGATGGTACCCCGGGAATAAAACTAATTGCTAAACCTCCTATTACCAGGAAAATAGGATAAGAAATTTTCCAGCGTTGACTTAACAGGTAAAGTAACGCCATGGCAAAAAATAACGCAAGAATTAAAAGGAGATTTTGATGTATCATAGAGGAAATAAAGATAGCAAAAAATTCTTTTTCAACTTGTGTATACAAGTGTGAGTTTTTCTTTTATATTTGTTATTAAGCTACTAGTAACCAGACAGTAGCTTAAACCAAATATACCTCTTATGGACACAAATGAACAAAAACCACAGGTTTCCCGTAGAAATTTCTTGATGTCTGCTGCTGCCGTAGCCATAGTGCCATCATTTTTAATGAATGCTTTTACCGCTTCGGCAAAAGCTCCGGCTGGCAAGCTCAGGCATGCCTGTATCGGCGTAGGTGGGATGGGTGGCTATGATCTGTCAAATTTTAAGTCGCACCCAGATGTAGAGATCGTAGCCATTTGTGATGTTGATGCTGATATCCTAAAAAAGGCAGCTGAAGGTATTCCGGGAGTCAGGACCTATGCAGACTGGCGGGAATTGTTAAAGAAGGAAGGAAAAAACATTGACTCCGTAAATGTCTCGGTGCCAGATCACATGCACTTCTCTATTGCCTACAAAGCGATCAAGGCAGGCAAACATGTTTATTGCCAAAAACCACTTTGCCATGATGTGGCTGAAGTAAGATCTCTTACTAAAGCTGCTATCAAAGCAGGAGTAACCACTCAACTGGGTACCCAGATCGCTTCATCAGCATGTGACCGTACTGCAGTGCAGCTGATCAAAGATGGAGCAATCGGCAAGATCAAACATGCTTATTTATGCTCAAACAGATCTGGTGCAGTAGAATTCAGGATGGTAGAACCTCAGCCTGCACAAAACCCGCCCGCAAACTTAAGCTGGGACCTCTGGCTGGGTACGGGACCGGTAAGACCTTACGCCCCGGGCATATATCACCAGGCCAAATGGAGGTCATGGCAAGATTTCGGAACAGGATGGTCAGGAGATATTGGGTGCCATATCTTTGATGCAGTCTGGAAGGGGCTAGGACTAAAAGCCCCGGTATCTGTACAGGCGGAAGTTCATCAGGGCTGGAAAAATTCGCCTGACAAAAGAAAAGAGAACTGGCCATGGGCCGATCACATCACCTGGGTTTTTCCCGGAAATTCCTTTACTGAATCTGAAAAGCTGACCCTTGAATGGTTTGACGGTGAGATGTTTCCGCCAGAGGACGTCCGTAAATTATATACTCCCGGCAAATATCCCGAAGAATGTGCCCTGCTGGTCGGTACCGATGGCGCTTTGCTAATCCCGCATGGCGGAGAAAAGCCGATATTGCTGCCGGAAGATAAATTTAAGGACAAAGAGGTGCGTAAAATCGAAGGCCGGAACCACTATCACCATTTTGTAAATGCCTGCCTGGGTGGAGAAAAAACGGAATCGCATTTTGCACAGTCGGGTCCCATGACCGAGGCTATATTACTGGGTACCGTTGCTATTCGTGTACCCGATCAGTTGCTGCAATGGGATGCTGAGAACATGAAGTTTCCAAACTATCCTGAAGCTAATAAATACATCAGAAGGAAATACCGAAAAGGATGGGAGATCGAAGGCGAATTTTAATTAGAGGGGGGAGAAAACGAATTGGATTATCATTAATTTGTCAGTTTAAAGCAATTGATTAATAAGAAATAATCCTTTTCGTTTATATTATGTCTTATGGTTATATATAGATATAATATATTATGAAAACCTTGAATTTCAAATCATTAATTATAGCTGGGTCTATAATCCTGATCAGTGGATTAACAACTAACAACGTTTTAGCACAAAGATCTTCTCGTGGCAGTGGTGGTGGTGGCGGTAGTCATGTATCAGCGGGTGGGGGAAGCAGACCATCAAGACCGTCTCAAGGAAATATATCTGGCGGCACAAGACCGTCAAGGCCATCAATAGGCAGTGGATCGCGTCCTGATTACAGACCAAGTCGTCCGGCCAATAGACCTGGTTATGGCTACAGGCCAGGCTATGGTTACAGACCAGGTTACCACTACAGACCAGGTTATTCTTATCGCAGACCTTACTACGGATACTATTATAATTACTATAGACCATTTTTAGGCATCAGTTTAAGCGTATTGCCTTATGGTTATTACCCATTCTATTTTGGTGCAGATCAATTCTACTATTCAGGAGGATTCTTTTACAGACAGTACGACGAGGGATATAAAGTAGTTGTGCCTCCGGTAGGTGCTCAGGTACCAAGCATTCCTTCTGAAGCAAAACAGATCACTATTAATGGCCAAACCTATTACGAATATAAAGGGGTTTATTACAGCACAACTGTGGATGCTGATGGTAAAACTGTTTATGTGGTGGCAGGTAAAGATGGTGTATTAGATACCGACAATGGTGCTGTTACAGACGACACCAGCAACTTACCTCAGGTAGGAGATGTTGTAAATCAGTTGCCAGAAGGTACAAGAGATGTGATGATCAAAGGAGCACAATATTACGTTTCTGAAGAAGGTGTTTATTACGAGAAAATAGTGGACGGCGATAACATCACTTATAAAGTTATAGGAATTGGTAACTAAAGCAGTCGTCATCTTGAATTTATTTCAGGATGACCGGAGTACAAACAAGGCCGATAATGATATCGGCCTTGTTTGTTTTATTTATCAGTACTACTCAGCCTAAACAACTTAGTTTCATGACTCAATACCCTGCCACTCCATTTTTTGCCATTACCCACAGCCTTATGCAACCATAGATCATTGATTTTATAAGAACCATCCAACCCTAAATCCTTCCAATTCAAACTAAGGGACTCAGCAGATGCTCCGCGATTCAAAATAGCAATAGCATAATCACCATTTTTAAGCGGCTTCACAAAAACATTCCAATTGCCTTTATTAATCTTACGTTCTGCTTGTTTACCAAGCGCATCCTGATTTATAGCAATAACGTCTTCATTCAGCAAAATTCTTTTAGTTGCCTCACTCATAATACGTAAATCATTAGTAGCTACCAAAGGAGCGGTCATTATACTCCACAAACTCATTTGACTTTGATATTCAGTCTCTGAGCAACCTTTACCACCTAAGTCGCCCGAGGGTCCTTTTTTACCATTTAAGCCTATTACAAGCATATCAAAATCATTCCATCCACCCGGACCAGCATATTGAGCCAGATCAGCATTTACATCAACAATATCCATTATCCCGGCACCTATACTATGTAAATCATTAGGATCTTTCCATGGTTTTAATGCAGCCCATTTATCACGCACATCTGCAGTAGTACGCCATAATTGCCCTCCGGCATTTTTTGCCCAAAGCCATGGTTTTCTATTACCCCATTCGCAAATACCTAGCGCAATTTCCCTACCGCTATTCCTTAATGCATCAGCCATTTTTTTATACCTTACAACCTTGCCATCCATCGTCTATCATCAGGTAATTGTAGCCTGCTTTCACCATTCCTGAACTTACCATTGCATCGGCCATTTCCTTAATATCTTTTTCATTTATCTTATCTGCGAAGTAGTTCCATGTCATCCATCCCATAGGAGGAGTAGCCGCCAGTTCAGGTTTATCATTGAAATTTACCTGAGCAATTCCTGAAAATGTACTTAGCCAAAATGCAATAACCAAGGAACCTGCAATTATTTTATTATTCATTTCTGTGTTTGGTTTATTCTGTTTAGCTTAAAAACAATGCTACCAAATATAGATGCTCTTACTAGAATTTAGCACAAAAAAATATTTAATTTTATGAAATGATAAGACAAGCTTTAGCCACAGATGCACCTCAAATAGCAAGATTAATTATTCATGCAATGGAAGATCTGGCATCAAAGTTTGTTGGCCAATCGGATCCTTTAAAGGCTATACCTCTATTTGAGCATTTTGCGGGCTTGCGTGGCAATCAGTACAGCTACGAAAATATGCTTGTATATGAAGATGAATCGGGTATCTGTGGAGCTATTAGTGGCTACGATGGGGCAGACCTCAACCTGCTCAGGTCACCTTTCCTGAATTATATTGCATCATCATATAACTTTAAGGATATCCCTGAAGATGAAACACAACCGGGTGAGTTCTATATCGACTGTATTAGTGTTGCCGCAAACAAACAGGGGCAAGGTATTGGCAAAAAGTTAATCAACGCTATGGTAGGGCAGCTGACTAACTCAAAACACACTAAAGCAGGGCTATTGGTGAGTAAGGATAATCCTAATGCCGAAAGGCTCTATACAAATTTAGGCTTTAAGATCGCGGACGAAAGGCAATTTATGGGAGGTACTTATTATCATATGCAATGCGCAGTCTGACAATAAAAAAACGCCTCACATGCTAGTATGGGCGTTTTTCTCGTCGAAGTTAAACTGATATATCTTAATTCGGCATTAATACCGTATCAACAACATGGATAACTCCATTTTTCTGATAAACATCTGCAATAGTAACAGTACTCATTCCACCTTTTTCGTCTTTAAGAACTAATTTCTTGCCATCCATCCAGGCCCACAACTTGCCTCCCTGAACGGTAGTCAGTTCAGCTTTACCATTACCATCCTTAATGGCTTTTGCTATTGCTTTAGAATCCATTTTACCAGCAACCACATGATAAGTTAATATCCTGGTTAACACATCTTTGCTTTCAGGTTTTACCAGCGTTTCAACTGTTCCTGCTGGTAATTTATCAAAAGCTGCATTTGTTGGCGCAAATACGGTAAAGGGCCCTGCACTTTTTAATGTTTCTACCAATCCTGCTGCTTTAACCGCAGCTACCAGTGTGGTGTGGTCTTTTGAATTAACCGCATTGTCAACAATATCTTTAGTCGAATACATATCCGCACCGCCAACCATTGGATTTTTTTGCGCATAAACTTGTGTCGAAAATGCCATAACTATTATGGCAAATACAGATTGAATTACTCTTTTCATTTTAGATTTTGATTTGATAACACTTACGCAAATCAAGACAGGTTTGGTTTTCGTGATATAAAATAATTAAATTTATGCATGAGCATTTTACAGTACCAGTATGAGAACAGAAAATTCATTTCAATGCAGAGCTGAAGAGTTTAGAGCCTTACATCAACGAGCCGGTATATTTGTAATTCCCAATCCATGGGATGCAGGATCGGCAAGAATATTAGAAACGTTAGGATTTAAAGCACTTGCAACAACAAGTGCTGGTCTTGCTTATTCGCTTGCAAAGCCAGATGGCCATGCCGCTATTACTCGCGAGCAAACTTTACAGAACGTACAAAGTATTATTAATGTAACAGATTTGCCTGTATCCGCCGACTTAGAGAATGGATTTGGCGACGATCCTTTAAAGTGTGCACAAACCATCAGACTTGCTGCAAATACCGGATTGTCTGGAGGTTCTATTGAAGATGCCACCGGGGATCCTAACGACCCCATTTATCCTTTTGAACTTTCTGTTGATCGTATAAAAGCCGCAGTTGAAGCTGCACGCAGCCAACCTTATCCTTTCACACTAACAGCCAGGGCAGAGAACCTGATACACGGGCGCCCTGATCTTAAAGATACCATTAAAAGGCTTGTTGCCTATGCAGATGCAGGTGCCGATGTTTTGTTTGCACCAGGTTTAAAAACTAAAGAAGAAATAGAAACAGTTGTAAAAGCAGTTTCTCCTAAGCCTGTAAATGTAATTATGGGATTGGCCGGAGACAATTTTTCGCTTAATATGCTGGAAGATATGGGTGTAAAACGTGTAAGTGTGGGCTCTTCTTTAGTTAGAGCTGCCTACGGTGGTTTTTTTAAAGCAGTTGAAGAAATACTTCAAAAAGGAACATTCAGCTTTGCTGATGATGCAAAACCATATGCTGATCTTAATAAGCTGTTTAGCAACTAAGAAGAGAACTTAAAAAGAATGGACAATTATCTGGAAAGTGTAAAGAAACAATTTCTTTACTATAAGCAACTCGGAGAGAAAGCAATGGAGCAACTGCAAGAGCAAGACCTGTTCTGGCAATGCAATGAAGAAAGCAATAGCATTTCAACCATAGTTAATCACCTGTCAGGAAATATGTTATCCCGATTCACAGACTTTTTAACTTCAGATGGAGAAAAGCCATGGCGAAACAGGGATAATGAATTTGAGTCTAAAATAACAAGCAAGGAAGAATTAATAAAGCTTTGGAATAAGGGGTGGGATTGCCTGCTAAATGCCATTAATCAGCTTGACGATGATGACCTAAATGCGATAATCTATATCAGAAATGATGGGCACACTGTTACCGAAGCAATTAACAGACAACTTGCTMATTATCCTTATCATATTGGCCAGATTGTTTTTATAGCCAAAATGAGAAAAAATGAAGAGTGGAAAACCTTATCTATTGCCAGAAACAAATCGGCAGATTACAATGCACGAAAGTTCTCAAATGAAAAAGAGAAACGCCATTTTACTGATGATCTTTAAAATTAATTATCTTTTTTAGTTGCAATAACAATTCCTGTTGCCCAGCATTGCTTGGTTATAAGCAGATCATTCCTTTTTTCTAAATCTTCTATTAGCTTAATTGCTTTTTCCTGATGGCCCTCAGGCCAGTTTGGCTGCGGCAACATATCATCAATAATGTAAAATGCACCCGGATTTAACATGTTAATCACCTCATCAAGCATTAAGTATTTCCCGTGCCATGTATCAGCGAAGATATAATCAAACTTCAGGTCTTTATTCTGCTCAACCCATTCACCACCATCAATACATTCCAAGCCAAGCCTGTTATCCTCGGCAAGAAAACGCGATGCTACAGATAAATAATTAGGATCATTATCAATGGAGATTAAGGTAGCTTCCTTGTCCATCCCGTCAAGAATCCATGARGTTGACAAGCCTGTTCCGGTTCCCAGTTCTAAAAATCTGCCGCCAGGCTTTGTACCAGCTAATGTTCTTAATAAAGAGCAAGTTAATACATCAGATGCCATTGAAAATTCGGTATTCTTTGTTGCTTCGTCTATAGCTAAATAAGCATCTGGATAAGTCTGTTTAATTTGTTCTATCACAAATATTTGGTTTATGGGTATACTCATTAATTAACTTTGTGAAGATAGTACTTGTTTAGTTTTAAAACACACCTAACTTAACGCATCGTGAAAAATGATACCAAGACTATGTCTGTTTCCACTATGCAGCGGACTTACCCCATGTTTCAYGTTTACCCTGTAATACCCTTTGCTTCCCTTTACAGGTCTAAAATTAGTTGTAAAAATAACCATATCTCCAAGATCGGGTTTTAATACATTTGCCTTTGATTGCGCCCGCGGAATTTGTTCCGTAATCACAAATTCACCGCCTTTATAATCCTCGTCTGCTTGATCGAGCATAAGCACCATTTGCATTGGAAAATAAATCTCTCCATATAAATCCTGATGAAGCGTATTAAATCCACCCTCCCCATATTTTAATATCAGCACCGTTGGTTTGGTTTGCCCATGATCATGGCATATTTGTTTAAGCTCATAATGGGCAAGAGGGAAACGGGTATTTAACTTCAATTCTTCCATCCAGCTATTCGCCACAGGAGCAATTTGCGGATATATGTTCTCCCGTAATTCAGTTATAATTGCGGGCATAGGGTAACTGAAATATTTATACTCTCCTAAACCGAATCGGTACCGTTCCATATTTACCGTTTTCCGATAAGTATCATCAGCATTATAATCTTCAATCAAATTCTCACATTCAGCCTTTGTTAGTATATTTTTTATCACAACAAACCCTTTATCATGTAGTTCAACTTTTATTTTAGGCCAGTTAATTTCGGCTATTCGGTCAGTTATCGATCTCATATTTTAGTATTTAAAGGCAAATTAATTGGTAAAATCAAACATAATCAACCCGATTCTTGCTTTCTGGCTAAGCCTTGAGTTTATACAGGAATAATCACGATGTTTTAAAAGCTTAAGTTTTTCAGCTAACTTTAAAATAAATAGTATTAATGTTATTAAAAGAAAATTATGCGTAAAAATCTCTTTGTATTTGGTATGAGTTGTTTGTTGATGCTGGGTTCTGCTGAATCTCTTTTGGCATCAGGAAAAAATATGCCTGTTAGCGCTCAAACAAAAGTAAGTTCTAAAGATTTAATTGGCCGTTGGGATATCACTATTGATGAAAACGGGAAATCAGCACCATCATGGCTAGAAGTAAAACTATCAGGTTTAAAAACATTGGTAGGCTATTATGTTGGTCCTAGTGGAAGCGCTCGTCCGATAGCAAAGGTAAATTTCGACAATGGTAAGTTCAGTTTCACTATTCCTCCTCAATGGGAAGATGGAGGTCAGGATTTTGTTATTGAAGGTGAAGTAACCGGAGGCACAATTCAAGGAACAATTACCACAAACGAAGGCAAAAAATACAATTGGAAAGGAGTAAAGGCTCCATATTTAAAAAGAACCGCTGCTCCGGTTTGGGGTAAAACCATTAACCTGTTTAACGGGAAGGATTTGGCCGGTTGGAAAGCAATGGGAGAAAACCAATGGATAGTAAAAGATGGTGTTTTAACCAGTCCAAAATCAGGTGCTAACCTAATTTCTGATCAAAAATTTACCGACTTTAAATTGCATGTTGAGTTTAGATACCAAAAAGGAAGCAATAGCGGTGTGTACTTAAGGGGCAGACATGAGGTTCAAATAGAAGATAGCCCTAAAGACCAACATCCATCAAGTGTGCTGTTTAGTGGCATTTACGGATTCCTAACACCTAGCGAGATCAATGCATTAGGACCTAATACATGGCAAACTTTTGATATTACTTTAATAGGCAGAATGGTTACAGTAGTTGTTAATGGAAAAACTGTGATTACTAATCAGGAAATCCCGGGAATTACTGGCGGCGCATTAGATAGCAATGAAGGTGAACCGGGACCAATCTATATCCAGGGAGATCATGGCCCAATTGAATTTAAAAAGATAGTGATTACTCCTTCAAAATAGAATCAGTTTTTATATAGTAGCTTAATTCTGCTTCAAGTCTAGATCCAGAAGATGACCGGAGGAACACTGGAAGATGAGCCGAAGAAGAACTAAGCTACTATATTAAAACACCTCGTTTAAACCGAGAAAAAATCCCTTTGCACCAAAATTACCAAAGGCGTAATCTAAACAGAGATTGGTTCGTGTTGCCTTATTAAACAATACACGCAAACCAGCCCCGCCAGCAGGTTGCCATTGCTGAAACAGCTTAGTGCCAGATAGGTCATTGGCAGTTTGAATATTAAAGAAAGTAACACCACTTATAAAATCATTCCTTGTGATAGGGAAGCGGTATTCTATCTCTGAATAACAATACTGAGTGCCTTTAAAATAACCGATAGTATACCCTCTGCCACTTCTAAAATTTGCATCTTTTCCAGTCCCTGGAAGTTCCAGATAGGGCAGTGTACCACTTACTAGATAAGATCCCCAATTCCAGAGTGCGATTACATGTTCCGGATTTCTGGCCGAAAGGCTCCAGTATTTTCTAAAATCAGTAGTTACCTGTACCGCATTCTTTGTACTTCCTATCCAGCTTTGATTTGCACGAATCCCAACGTCTGCATATATTCCTTTATAGGCCCGGTTCTGATTATCCCGCGTGGTGTACTGTAAGTTTAATAAAAATCCATTAGCCATGTAATGATCTTTATCAAAACCATGTATCTGATTATAAATATGATAGGGCGTTGAGCCATTTGGATTATTTGGATCTTCCAGTTTTCTGCGGATTTCGAATGATGCACCAGCTCCTATAAAAAGGCGATCCATAATTTGCTTATATACCTTTTCACGGAAATTATAATATTCCCCATGAATTGCATAGCCTTTACGCTCAGGATTAGACAATATCAGTTCCTCTTCAGTTCCAGTTGATACCTTGCCAATCCCCAATCCAAAATCAGGAGTAACTGTTTTGGCGGCAACCAAACTTCCTTGTAAGTTCCACCTGTTACCCGGCGTGTAAACATTGTGACTCAGGTAAAAATAAATGATGCCCTTGGTTGTAATGGAAGCTGATGTTGCCGCTACTGACATTAATGTATTAGGTTCTTGCCCCAATACCTTACCTACAACTGCTTTAAGTCCAATTTGAGCCCCAATACTTGGATTATAGGCAATACTTGGCATAGGTGTAAGGCCCGATTTATTTTGAGTTGGCTTGGGTGGTTTACCCGGACTAAAAATACTACGACCTAAATCGCCAATATCGTATTGCTTTACTGTCGTGTCGATTTTAAGTGAATCAGACAAAGGTTTAGTTTGTCCATAACTATATGCCTGAACGCCCATAAATGAGGTCAGCAATACTATCTTTATTTTTAATGAACTTTTAATTTTCTTTCTGTTTAAATGTGATAAGAACTTACAATCTATTATGTTTAATGCTAAACGAAAAATAAACAACGTATCTATTAATTAAGCATATGGGCCAGTATTGGTCCACATTTTTCGATACATGGGGCATAAAAGTGCCCGTGTTTCCAATTTGCCGATTTAGGAGACAAGCCCCACCAAAATTCTGCCAAAGYGAGTGGTTCCATTCCATTAGCAAAAGCATATTGTAATAATTTAGGTGCAGCACATTCTCCGGCACCTGCTGGCGGTTTGCCCGAAGCGGTATGTTCAAAAGCTTTAATTAAGCTTTTGGATTCTCCAGCTTTGTTTAAAAAATGGTATTGCTCAAAGATTCGACTTTGTAATGCATTAGAATGATCTTTTCTTAGCGCTTTTAAAAGCAGGATTTCTTTGGTATGAGCCTCGTCTTTAAATGATTCCAGGTAACTGATTTTCTCGTTAATCTGAGTAAGTTTTTCCATCCCTGCATTTACAAAGCCACCCGGTTCCAAACCATCAAATATTGGCGGCACAAATTTAGCATGATAATTTCTGCCGGCCAGTTTACCCGAAAACGCAGCCAAATATCCTAGTTTGCCTTCCTCGGTTCTAACTATTAATACACCAAACATCTTTCCAATTACCATTCCTTCGGCACCGGTAAGCAAACCAAAATTAYGTGCCCATTCTTGTTGATGCGCTAGATGAAACTGCAGTTTACTTGCCGCCAAAAGACAAAGCGGATGTAATTCACTTTCTAAAGAAAAGCTAAGTCCATCGGCAAGTGCATTGATTTCTGCAGATTCCTCGAAAGGGCAGAATACTGAATTTTCATCAATTAGATTTGGCATTATTGGATGTTTTGCATTACTGGGCGTTTTTGCATTGTTTGGTGTTTTTGTTTTAGGCGGTCGTCATCCTGAATTTGTTTTGCTTCGCAGCTACTTCGTGGTCAGGATCCCGGTCTAGAAAGATGGAATAGATCGCTTAATAATACACTCTATTTTTAAAAAATTTGACGCAAATATCAAACAATTTTATTTAAAACCTTATAAAATAATTTCCCATAATATTTTGTGCCAGATCAAGTTTGATCCCGTACCTCATATGATTCTTTAACGCTGTCTGCTTCTTTTTGGGCTATTATTTTTTCTTTTTTGAGGTCAACACGGATCAGGTTATACAAGCTCATATAGATATTAGCAACCCAAACAATAGAGAATCCAGATATAAGATAACCTGTAAACCCTGGATACAGCAGCGTATACTTAGTAAGAACAAGTAAAAAGAGCGTAACATAATGACTAAAGC
>NZ_JBFTNT010000126.1:0-11161 GCF_056397585.1 Pedobacter sp. 05L430
CCAGAAAAGAATTTGACCTTCTTTTATATTTCCTGGTCAACAAAAACAAGGTGATTTCCAAATCCGCGGCAGTGGTGCACATATGGGGTGATGAAGCGGACATGGCAGATAGTTTTGATTTCATTTATACACATATTAAAAATGTAAGGAAAAAACTGACAGATTCCGGCTGCAAAGACTATTTTCAATCGGTTTATGGAGTAGGTTATAAATTCACCGATGCATGAAATTATTTACCAGTTACAACAGCATTTTATCTGTCATTACCCTTACAGGCCTCTTGATTATAGGATTCTTATTTTATCAGACATTAGGTCAATACATCAACAGGCAGATCGAGGACCACTTATATGAGGAGCTCCTGGAAGTAAAAGACTTTGCTCATGTTAAAAATATTCTGCCATCCCCCGAAGGTTTCGATGATGTAATCGTGGAGTATAAAAAAATACATAAGCTGAGCAATAGCCGCAGATCGTTTGCTGACACAAATTTCTACAATCCTAAAAAAAAACATAAAGAGTCTGCAAGATACCTGAAAACACAATTGGTGCTGAACGGGCAACCTTACGAAATACTCATCATCGCCTCAAAATTTGAACGTCAGGAACAGATCAAAAGCATCATCCTGATCATTTTATTACCTGTCATAGCGTTGTTATTGATTTTGTGGCTGGTCAACAAAATCCTGATCAGAAGAATGTGGTCGCCATTCAGACAATTATTAACAAACATCAAGGCATTTAACATTAATCAGGAGAAGGTTTTTGAGCCAATCCAAACCAATATTGAAGAATTTAAAGAACTGAACAAAGCTGTTCTTGAAGTATCCTTAAAGGTAAAATCGGATTATAAAGAGATCAAGCTGTTTACTGAAAATGCAGCCCATGAAATGATGACGCCTCTTGCAGTGATCAACTCCAAACTTGACACCCTGCTGCAGTCCAATTCACTGGGGAAAGAAGAAAGTGAAATCCTGTCAGATCTGTATAAAGCCACCTCGAAACTAACAAAATTGAATCAGTCTCTTTTACTCCTGGTGAAAATTGACAACAATCAGCTCCAGGCAAGGGAAGAAATTAACCTTAAGACTTTAATTGAAGAGAAACTCGGTTACTTCCAGGAACTCATTCAAAAAAGGAATTTGAACATACAATCAGAACTCGCCGAATTTATCATTTATGCCAACCGCTCCTTAGTAGAGATTTTGGTGAATAATCTTTTCAGTAATGCCATAAGACATAATTACGACGGAGGGTCCATTCGGATTACATTGACCGAAGATAACCTTGATTTTTCCAACACCAGCACACAGATGGGCCTGGATCCTTTAAAAATCTTTGAACGATTTTATAAAGACAACGCCTCTGATGGTACGGGACTGGGACTGGCCATTTTGAAACAAGTATGTATAAGAAAGAATTATCAGTTGAGTTACTGCTATCAACGGGAACAACACCACTTTAAGATTGTCTTTAAGCATTCCGAAAATAAAAATTAGATGACAAAACCTTAACATATTTTAACACACAACTTCACAATGTCTTCAGAATTCCCATAGATATTAGATTCATCAAAAGGCATACTGATGAAAATATTACTAATTATACTATTATCATTTGTTCCAGCTTCCTTAATCTGGAATGGCAATTTCAATGAGGCACAGCAGCAGGCTAAAGCCGGTCATCAACAGATCTTAATCAATTTTTCAGGATCTGACTGGTGTGGTCCATGCATTCGTTTAAGAAAAGAGATCTTCGAATCCGAAACCTTTGAGAATTACGCCAAACCACATTTGGTACTKGTGCGCGCAGATTTCCCCCGTCAAAAAAAGAATCAGTTGTCTGCAGCACAAATTGAACAAAATGAGGCTCTGGCAGAAAAATATAACCCGGACGGTAAATTTCCTTATACCCTGCTGGTGAACGAAGATGGAAAAGTCTTAAAATCCTGGGATGGCTATCCAAATGAAAGTCCTGAAAAGTTTGTTCAGGAAATCAAAACCACAGTATCCGGTAATTAACAAGCAATGAGAATCAAAGAATCCTGTCAGCGTATATTGAAGCTAATGGGCAATCGGTTTGAGTTCACGGTGATTGCTGAGGATGAAGCTGCCGGCCGAAAGGCAATTGATGCAGCTATAGCAGAGGTGAGCCGGATTGAAGCGCTGTTCAGCACTTTCAGAGACAGCAGTCAGACTAGCCTGATCAATCAGCATGCGGGTATAAAACCMGTAAAGGTAGATAAAGAGGTGGTTTCCCTTATCCAGCGGGCCATAAAAATATCGGATATTACCCAGGGCGCTTTTGACATTACTTATGGTTCTATTGATAAAAGCCTGTGGAATTTTGACATCAACATGACCTCGCTTCCGGAGGTTGAAACTGCGCTTCAATCGGTAAGTCTGATCAACTATCAAAACGTAATAATAGACACAGAAAATTCGACAATAATGTTGAAAAACAAGGGTATGCGCATTGGATTTGGCGGTATTGGCAAAGGGTATGCCGCAGACCGGGCCAAGCTTGTTTTGCAAAATATCGGTATCAAAGCTGGAATTGTTAATGCCGCGGGTKACCTGGTGACCTGGGGCATGCAGTTAAACGATAGACCCTGGACCATAGGCATCGCTGACCCGAACCAAAGCAACCTTCCCTTCTCTTCATTAAACATCAGCAACATGGCCATTGCAACATCTGGCAATTATGAAAAATATGCTACCATTAATGGCAAAAAATATTCGCATACCATTGATCCTAAGACCGGTCTTCCGGTTAGCGGAATCAAAAGTGTAAGTATCCTTTGTCCGAGCGCTGAATTGGCTGATGCCCTGGCCACACCAGTAGTGGTAATGGGCGTTCAGGTAGGTCTTGATCTGATCAACCAGTTGCAACATGTCGCATGCATCATTATAGATGATTTTGACCGTTTGTATACTTCCAAAAATATTAATGTAAAACAATGATATGAAAACGTCAATTCCAATATCAGTACTTCTAGGTACGAGCCTTTTTGCCCTCAGTTTGCTGAGTGCGTGCGCAACAGTGAAACCCTATCAAAAAAACAAGCTCAACGACGCCGAAATGACCTTATCGTCGAGACCAGCTCAGAAATTTGAACAAAGTTTCCAGCTCTACCGGGAAGGCGGATCGGGTGCCAATGGCGGAAAAAGTGGTGGTGGTTGTGGTTGTAATTAGCGGAAATAATGAGAAAAATTTATCTGCATGTACTCATGCTGTTCCTCGGTGTATTAGGTGCCAACGGACAAATTAAAATTAAAGCCACTCCTTCCGACACGAGCAATTACCAAAGCAGAAAACTCAAAATTGATGAAATTAACCTGGTATCAGCATATTACCATCAGGATGGGAACAATTCGGCTGTAACGGGTGGTATAGGAACTGAAAAACTAACAGATTTTGCAAACACCTTCGATTTGCAGCTGTCTAAATTCAACAAAGCAGGGAATAAAAACACTTTTCTGTTTGAACTCGGTGTAGACCATTACACTTCTGCTTCATCGGATAAAATAGATCCAGGCACCATCTCTTCTGCCTCCAGGGCAGACACGCGTGTCTACCCTTCGCTAAACTGGACACACAGTAATGAAAAAACAGGGAATGCTATCGGCTTTATAGGATCCTTTTCAACAGAATATGACTACCAATCCTTAGGGGCAGGATTTAACCTTACTCGTTTATCAAAAGATAAAAATACGCAGTTTGATTTCAAACTGCAGGCATTTTTGGATACCTGGAAAGTCATCCTACCCGTTGAACTGAGATCTGAAACCAATCCAGGCAATGGCAGGGAATCAAAAAGTGAGGGATCAAGTCCAAGAAATTCATTCAGTGCCGCTTTCTCTCTTTCCCAGGTCATCAACCAAAAGCTGCAGGCACTGATCATGGTCGAGCCAGCTTACCAGAAAGGTTTACTGGCCACCAAATACCAGCGCGACTATTTTACGGATGGCTCTTTAAGAGCAGAAACCTTGCCCGACAAGCGTTATAAGCTACCTATTGCAGCCCGGTTAAATTACTTTGCGAGTGATCAGGTCATCATCCGAACTTATTACAGATATTTCATGGATAACTGGGGCATCAGGGCCCATACTGCCGAAATAGAAGTTCCTGTAAAACTAACCTCATTTATCTCTTTAAGTCCTTTTTATCGTTATAACAAGCAAACCGGATCACGCTATTTCGCTCCCTATGGCCAACATGATCCTTCCGCTGCCTATTTTACCAGTGATTATGACCTATCTACTCTGAACAGTGATTTCTATGGCGCAGGGATACGACTTGCCCCACCCCATGGTGTATTTGGCTGGCAACATCTTAACATGCTGGAACTGAGATACGGACATTACAGCAGATCTACAGGACTGGTTTCTAACATTATTACCTTAAATTTAAAAGTAAAATAAGATTAACACAATCGCCATGGCTATTATCGAACCGCTAAGAAAAGATATTGACAATCCATCTGATATCAAAAAACATAGTGCCTCTGTTAGGGTATGGCATTGGCTGAACCTGCTAATCATTAGCGGATCATTATTAACAGTCTTGTTAAATTCAACCTTGTTAGATGTAAAAGGCAATACAAGCTATGTACAACAACAATTGCAGAAATCCGGTGTTTCTGTAACCCCCGGGCAAGCTAAAAGCGTAGCCCATGGCCTTGAAGACAAGGTTTGGGGCATCCATATCTATTTTGGTTACGCCCTGGTCGCAATATTGTTGTTCAGGTTAATTGCTGAAATTTTTCAACCTCGTAAACAAAAATTTTTCAGCAGCTTGAACAGTGCATATCAGACTTATCGCAGGCACAGTAAAAAATCCAATCTGGCTTTGCACGATCTTACCGTTAAAGCACTATACCTTATTTTCTACCTGCTGTTAATTATTATGGGCGTTACAGGACTGTCTATGGCATTTGATCAGGAACTGGGTATCAGCAAGGGGACAAGCCACAGCATCAAAGAATTTCATGGTTTCTGTATGTATTTGATCCTGATCTTTATTGGAGTACACATTGCAGGGGTATTACTGGCTGAAAGAAAAGAAAACAAGGGCATCGTATCAGACATGATCAATGGAGGTAAAACATCGTATGGAAATTGAGGAACATTATACCAACAGAAGCGGCTGGTTAAGGGCTGCAGTTTTAGGGGCAAACGACGGCATCCTTTCTACTACAAGTCTGGCAATAGGGATTGCAGCAGCAAGTACCACACGGGAACCGATTGTTCTTGCTGCACTGGCAGGACTGGTAGCAGGAGCATTATCCATGGCTGCAGGGGAATATGTTTCAGTAAGCTCACAATCGGACATCGAGGTCGCTGACCTGACGAGAGAAAAAGGAGAGCTGGAGAATACACCGGATGCGGAACTACAGGAGCTGGCCAATATTTATCGCCAAAGAGGCCTGGATGAAAACCTGGCCAAGCAAGTGGCAGTCCAACTCACTGCCCATGATGCCCTGGGGGCGCATGCTAAGGATGAACTAGGTATTAACGAGATCACCCAGGCGAAACCGATGCAGGCAGCATTAGCCTCAGCAGCTTCCTTCATCATTGGTGGCTTGCTCCCGTTGCTGGTTTCGATATTTGCACCAATAAAACTGATGCTCATTTACCAATATGGCTTTTCTATAGTATTCCTGGGCTTGTCAGCATTGGTTGCGGCAAAAGCAGGTGGTTCTAGCCGGGGAAAGGCCGTCCTGAGAATTTGCTTTTGGGGAACGGCAGCCATGGTCATGACCGCATTGGTTGGCTATCTTTTTGGGGTAAAAACCACCTGAGCAGGAATCAAGCAAAACAATGATCTGAATCACTCCTATGCTCGGGAATATAACCGATTTTTAAAGTATCAATCTTAAACAGATGCCTGCAAACAACTTTAATATCCCCGGATTATCGAAGCAAGAAGTGATTGCCTCAAGATCAAAAAATGGTGATAACCGTTTAACCTCTAAAAAGGAGTATGCGCTTATAGATGCCATTAAAAACCTGGCAAAAGAACCAATGGTTATTTTACTGATGGCCGCCGCGGTTATTTACCTCATTAGCGGTCAATCGTCAGATGCCATTTTTCTGGCATCAGCAGTTATTTTAGTAGCGGCTATTTCACTTTATCAGGACTCCAGAAGCAGAAATGCTTTGGATAAACTGAAAACCTACAGTCAGCCACATTGCAAGGTCATCAGGGATGGTCAGACCACCGAGATTAAAAGTGAAGAAATTGTAATCGGTGATTATCTGATCATTCAAGAAGGTACCTCTGTTACCGCCGATGGCAGTATTGTTCATTCTAATGACTTCTCTGTAAACGAGTCTATACTTACCGGGGAATCCTTTGCGGTATATAAAGACAAAGACAGTACCAATCACGAGGTTTTCCAGGGCACCACTGTAGCCAGCGGGCTGGCCATAGCAGTGGTTACAGCGATTGGAAATGGCACCAAATTGGGAAAAATTGGTAAAAGTCTGGAAGATATCAAAGAAGAAAAGACACCACTAGAAATTCAAATCAACAATTTTATCAAAAAAATGGTGGTTGCCGGAGCAGCCGTTTTTTGCATCGTATGGGGCATTAATTACTTTAATTCCCTCGATGTACTGGATAGCCTGTTAAAGGCACTTACCCTTGCCATGAGTATATTGCCAGAGGAAATACCGGTGGCCTTCGCTACTTTTATGGCACTGGGGGCATGGCGCATGATGCAAATGGGGGTCGTGGTCAAACAGATGAAAACCGTAGAAACACTGGGCAGTGCGACGGTAATCTGCACAGACAAAACCGGAACAATTACCGAAAACAAAATGAGTCTTGCCAGACTATATCTGCTGGCATCCGATAAAATAGCAGCTCCTGACCAGGGTCTTAATGATGCAGAAAAAGCCCTGATCCGAATGGGGATGTGGGCCAGTGAACCTATTCCATTCGATCCAATGGAAGTCGCCTTACACCATGGTTATGCTGAAACTACATTCTCCGATGAACGCCCGGACTATAAAATGGTTCACGAATATCCTTTAGGTGGAAAACCGCCCATGATGACCCACATATTTGAAAATAAAAGCGGGATACGGATCATCGCAGCTAAGGGCGCCCCTGAAGCCCTGATTGCGGTATCGGAACTTGAGGCTTTTGAAAAAGAAAAGATTACAATGGCTGTTAACTCACTTGCCTCACAGGGATACCGCGTCCTGGCAGTAGGCCAATCGGATTTTACGGGATCTCAGTTTCCGGATCAGCAGCAAAAATTTAAGTTTAAATTCATCGGTATGCTGGCCTTTTATGACCCGCCCAAACAACACATTGAGCAAGTATTAAAGGATTTCTACCAGGCTGGAATTGCCGTTAAAATCATCACCGGGGACAATGCGGCAACCACCACCGCTATCGCCAGACAAATCGGGTTCAAAGGGTACGAAAAAAGCATCAGCGGTGATGAGCTTATGAAAATGCCGGAAAAAGAACTTCAGCGCACTGTAATGCAAATGAACATATTTTCCAGGATGTTCCCGGATGCGAAGCTCAAGATCATTAACGCCTTAAAATCAAACAATGAAATCGTTGCCATGACCGGTGATGGAGTAAATGACGGTCCTGCCCTGAAAGCCGCACATATTGGGATTGCAATGGGAAAAAGAGGCACAGAAATCGCCAGGCAAGCCGCTTCATTGATCCTGCTGGAAGATGACCTGGCCAAAATGGTAACTGCTATAGCAATGGGCAGAAGAATCTACACCAACCTGAAAAAAGCAATTCAATACATCATCTCTATTCACATCCCCATCATATTAACCGTATTTATTCCCTTAGCCCTGGGTTGGATTTATCCCAATATTTTTTCTCCCATTCACATTATATTTTTAGAACTGGTGATGGGGCCAACCTGTTCCATTATTTATGAAAATGAACCGATAGAGCAAAACACCATGCTTCAGAAACCGCGCCCTTTTTCTAACACATTTTTCAGCGGGAAAGAATTGACCACAAGCATCCTGCAAGGATTAATGATTACCGCAGGAACTCTATTTATCTATCAATATGCCGTTCAACATGGTTATGGAGAACTCCTCACAAGATCCATGGTATTTACCTGTTTAATCGCGGCAAATGTATTGCTCACTCTGGTTAACAGATCTTTCTATTATTCTCTACTTACTACCATAAAGTACAAAAACAACCTGGTATTTCTCATAATTATGATCACTATACTTATTTCAGGTGCTATTCTCTACATCAAACCATTAACAGTATTCTTTGGATTTCAGTCACTGAGCTTAATCCAGCTGTCCCTCAGTATTGGCATCGGATTCTCATCCGTAATCTGGCATGAATTTGTTAAATGGAAAAAGAGGCTTCAGTCGGTAACATAATGTTGAGTCATCGTAAATGCCAATTTTCCTACTGAAGTTTATTAGGATTTTCCAAAAAAAATATTCATTCTAGAATTGCTTGTCAATCTATTATTAAGTTATTAAATAATATTGCATTGTGGGAACAACAATCAATTTTCATCCTTTTAGAAGGAATTGAGTAGCATACAAACTGTATATTTATATATCCGGGTAAGGCCATATGAACAGGCTACAAAAGGATACTCAAAACCAAAGAACTTATACAAAATGGAGAAATCGAAAATGAAGATTTCCTGATTATTAAGAAAGACTGTGAGCAGAGTATCATGAGTATCTACAAAGCAGTAGGAATACCATGTTTATCAAAGAAATGGTAGTTTTAGCATTAACAAGAGAAAGATATAAAACCCTAAAAAACAAAATGTTAAATCACAAGAAACACTAAGTTTTCTAGTAAACTTTGCTAAGTTGACTATAGAAAATACGAACTGTCGTTAATAGTACATACAAAAACCTTAGTATTTGGATCTATGAAGGTGTTCGAATCCCATGTCCCCTCTTACAATTTTCAGAATTTCAATGTTACGTCCTCATTCTTTCGTATCAGACAAAAACAAACAACATATTGAAATACAGTAAATTAACTTAAAAAATATTTTTAGACGCTTAAATGAGATTGCTGAGTAATTTTATCTCTTCTATTTTTAGAAACTCAAAAACAAACACAATTCATTCGTTTTCAAATAGATATAAAAAAGCCGGAAAAGTGTTCTAAAAACAGACACTTTTCCGGCTTTGCGGAGGAAGAGGGATTCGAACCCTCGGTACCGTTGCCAGTACGACAGTTTAGCAAACTGTTCCTTTCGGCCACTCAGGCATCCCTCCGTATCTCGAAATCTCCCYTTCGAGGTTGCAAATATAGCAATTCATTAATATTTGCAAAAGAAATTTTATAGAGTTTGTTGATAATCTATTCGAACATGATAGATACTCATAAGCATTGTCTTGAATATCAGCTTTATAGTTTCGAGATCTTTTAATGTAATATCGCAATTATCTAATTGATTTTGCTCCAGTTTATAGTCAATTATGCGTTCAACCAGGTCATTTATGCTCTGGGCGTCCGGATTTTTCAGACTTCTTGAGGCCGCTTCCACCGAATCTGCCAACATTAAAACACCAGTTTCTTTAGAAAAAGGTATAGGTCCCGGATAGCGGAAGATATTCTCATCAACAAACTTTTCAGGAGAATTCTTCAAAAACGACTGATAAAAATAATCTACACGGGTATTACCATGGTGAGTTCTTATAAAGTCTATCACACTTTCGGGTAATTGATGCTTACGTGTGATCTCTATGCCCTTGTGCACATGTTTAATGATGATCTGGGCACTTTGTTCATATGGCAGCTTATCATGCGGACTAAGTCCGGTATTTTGGTTTTCAATAAAATATTGAGGATTCTCTATTTTACCAATATCGTGGTACAATGCCCCCGCCCGAACAAGCAATGAGTTCCCTCCTATTTTGAATATTGCGGCCTCGGCCAGATTTGCTACCTGCAAAGAATGCTGAAACGTACCAGGAGCTTTAAAAGCCAGCTCCCTTAGCAGTTTATTATTAGTGTTAGTAAGCTCAATTAATGCAACATCAGAGGTGATTCCAAACAGCCTCTCAAAAGCATAAATCAAAGGATAAGCAAGCAAAGAAAGCAATACACTAACAATAAATGGAACAAAATTCATCCATTCTATCTGACCGATAGCCCCTTCCCTCAATAATGCAATGCCAATAAAAGAAATAAAATATGCCGACAATATAAATAAAGCCGACAATAGCAATTGCTCTCTTTTAACCAAATTCCGAATACTATAGATAGCCACCATACCGGCAGTTGTTTGATAAAATACAAACTCAAAGCTATTTGGCACAAAGAAACCGGCAATCAGGATCACCAATAAATGCAGATATAGTGCCAACCTGGTATCAAATAATATCCTTATAATAATGGGGACTATACAAAATGGAATGTAATATAAACTAGGGAGACTAAGCTTTATAGCCCAAGATAAGGCCAAAAGCATACTCGTCGTTACCAGTAATATCAAAGAAAGCTGACGGTTGTCGGCAAATATATCCTTACGAAACAAGTGTAAAAACACCATTAGCAAACAAACATTAAAGCCTACAAGCAGGATCTGACCAAAATAAACCAGGCTGCTATCACCAATTGTTTTAGACTGCGCTTCATATATTTCCTTAAATGACTGCAGCTTTTGGTAAATCTCGTCGTCAATCACATTATTTTTAGCAATGATCAGCTCGCCTTTCTGAACCATTCCTCTGGTTGTAGAAAGACTATTTATTGCATTCTCTTGTACGATAGCCGTCAATTTCTCATTAAAAATAATGTTGGGCTGCAAATGATCTTCAACAAGATTAACAATTACCTCCTTAACTTTCAGATTTACAGACTGGAAATTATCTTTAAAATAATCAAGAGCAGTTTGTACGGTAAATACATCTTGAGTACTAACCGCTTTACTTATATTATTATCCAGCAAAGAGAAATCATAATTCTTACTTCCTTTTTGATGTTTGGCATTAATTGCAATAATCCCCTTATCGTAAATCGATTTTAAAAGTTTAAACGAGGCCTGTCTGTATTGTTCCTTTTCATTTTCTGGAAGGGCATTACTTCTCCACTTTACATCAAACTCATTTAAATAAGCCTCTTCAACATCATTAATCAGATACTTATTTATAGTATAAATAGGCAATACATTATTT
>NZ_JBFTNT010000127.1:0-11146 GCF_056397585.1 Pedobacter sp. 05L430
ATGTTATAGCTACTACCACCGTATGAGATCATACGCACCGGAATATGTTTAATTGAATCTAATACACGGGCAGCATAACCATGCTTCTCGGCACTGAAATCGCCTACAACACAAACAATCGACTGATCATTATCAACTTCTACACTTCCAAAATCATGTAGTTCTTCAATAATTTTATCAAGGTTATCCGTAAAATCAATAGTTACAGAAACAGCTACTTCAGAAGTAGTGATCATATCAATTGGCGTTTTGTAGCGCTCAAATATCTCAAAAACACGCCTTAAGAAACCATAAGCCAATAACATTCTGCTCGATTGGATTTTTATAGCGGTGATACCATCTTTAGCCGCAATTGATTTTATTTTGCCTTTTTCACTGTCGTTTGTAATCAAAGTACCAGAAGCTGAAGGCTCCATAGTGTTCAATAACCTTACAGGGATCTTGTATTTTTGAGCCGGAAAAACAGATTGCGGGTGCAATATCTTTGCGCCAAAATAAGCTAATTCAGCCGCTTCATCAAACGAAAGCTGGGAGATTGGTTTGGTGCCTTTAACTATCCTTGGATCGTTGTTATGCATACCATCAATATCTGTCCATATCTGAACTTCCTCGGCTAGTATGGCCGCTCCTATTAAAGACGCAGTATAATCACTTCCACCACGTCTTAGGTTATCCACTTCGCCAAAACTGTTTCTGCAGATAAATCCTTGTGTAATGAATAGTTTATTTCCTTTGTTCTGATCTAGTATTGGTTGTAAGTGTTTAGTGGTATAAGGAACATCAGGTTCATTGTCCTCATCAGTTTTCATGAAATCTAAAGCAGGCAACAATACAGATGGAACACCTATAGATTTGAGATAGATATGATATAATGTAGTTGATAACAATTCACCTTGTGCAAGTACTACTTTTTCCTCAATTGGGGTAAAAAGATCGTTTACAAGGGTTTCAAGGAAGTTAAAGTGATAGTTTACTACTTCTTGTCCTTGCTCACGAAAATCGCCTTCCGGTAAAAGCTCAACTACAAATTCATTATATTTCTGATGCATTGCGTTAATAAGACTTAACGCAGCCTGTTTATCTTCCTTTAAAAGTTTGGCTGAAATTTCTACTAAACTGTTCGTTGTGCCAGACACTGCTGAAAGCACTACAATTTGTTCTTCTGCCGGATCAATAATATCCAGCAATTTTTTCATCCGCTCAGGGCTTCCTACAGAAGTTCCTCCAAACTTTAATATTCTCATAGTTTTATAAATTGTTTTTTGGTAATAACCCCATCATCAAAATTCTGATGGTTTCATTATTAGTTATTTAAATTTTAAAGGTTAATATTATTTCAATCAAATTGGTTATATACTTATATTAGGGCGTGAAATTAAAGAAAACGGCGCTAATAATCATGATATTGACGAAATAAAATTTGGAATATTATAAGAATTGGGCTTTTCTAATGAAACTTCACAATTACATTACTGTTTTTCATTAAGACATCTTAAAAAACACATCATAAACTATGCAATTAGAAGCAGCTACATTAAATACCATAAACGAATGGCTTAATGGTAATTACGACGAAAAAACTAAGCAAGAAATACAGCAATTGCTAGATAAAGAGGCCTTTACTGAGCTTACAGATTCTTTCTATAGAAGTCTGGAATTTGGTACCGGAGGTTTACGTGGGATAATGGGTGCAGGATCTAACAGGATCAACAAGTATACAATTGGGACTGCTACACAGGGTTTATGTAACTACCTCCTTAAAAAATATCCGGGCGAAAAAGTTAAAGTTGCCGTAGCGCATGATAGCCGCAACAACTCTGACTATTTTGCAAAGATTACGGCTGATGTGTTTTCTGCAAACGGCATACACGTTTATTTTTTTAAAGCACTAAGACCCACCCCGGAATTGTCTTTTGCGATCCGTGAATTAGGCTGTCGCAGCGGTGTGATGCTTACTGCCTCACATAATCCGAAAGAATATAACGGTTATAAGGCATATGGTGCAGATGGCGGACAATTTACCGCTCCAGATGATACACTTGTTATGGATGAGGTAGCTGCTATTAAAAGTATTGATGAGGTTAAATTCGACCGTATCGATAACAATATTGAATTGATTGGAGAGGAAATTGATCAACTTTATCTGGATAAAATTACGGAACTGTCAGTGTCTCCAGAGGCCATTGCCCGTCAAAAAGACCTTAAAATTGTATATTCCCCTATCCATGGAACCGGAATTACATTGGTTCCTAAGGCCCTTGAGCAGTTTGGTTTTACCAATTTAACCTTGGTTGAAGAACAAAGTACCCCTGATGGTAATTTTCCAACTGTAGTATATCCAAACCCTGAAGAAAAAGAAGCACTTACACTTGCTTTGAAAAAAGCTCAGGAAATAGATGCGGATCTTGTTCTGGCCACAGACCCGGATGCCGATAGAGTTGGTATTGCCGTTAAAAATAATGATGGTGAATTTGTACTCCTAAACGGAAACCAGACGGGTAGTTTGCTAATTAATTACCTGTTAAGTGCATGGGAAGAAAAAGGCAAGCTTACAGGAGATCAGTATATTGTTAAAACAATAGTAACATCTAATCTAATTGAAACAATAGCTAAGGCTAAAAATGTTACTTATTACAATACCTTAACAGGCTTTAAATGGATTGGCCATTTAATGACAAGCCTTGAAGGTAAGAAAACATTTATAGGTGGTGGTGAAGAGAGCTATGGTTACCTTATTGGAGAGCTTGTTAGAGATAAGGATGCTGTTGTATCTTGTGCTTTTATTGCAGAAATGACCGCTTTTTACAAAGATAAAGGAAGCAGTTTATATAACGCTATGCTTGATATGTATGTAGAATATGGTCTGTATAAAGAAGAATTGGTATCTATAACCAAAAAAGGAAAAACTGGCGCTGAGGAAATCAAAGCGATGATGGAGAAATTCAGAAACAACCCTCCTGTTACATTAGGTGGTTCTAAAGTTGCAACTTTAAAGGATTACGAATTGGGTATAGAAACTGATTTAATTGCAAATGAAAAGAAAGATCTGGGATTCCCTAAATCTGATGTTCTTCAGTTCATAACCGAAGATGGAAGCATTATCTCTGCCAGGCCATCAGGAACAGAGCCTAAAATTAAATTCTATTGCAGTGTAAATGCACCACTTAAGGATAAAGCTGGCTTTAAAGCTGCTGATGCTGAACTTAGTGCGAAAGTAAAGGCTATTATGAACGATTTAGAGGTTTAATCACCTCTAAATCACCTTTTTATAAACTTAGGCTGCAGAATTATTTTGCTTGCCTCTTTCTTTATCAAAGTATTACTGGCCGAAGCAAGCTCATTTAAAAGTACATCGATGATCTTCTCGGCCATTTCTTCTATAGGCTGATCTACAACACTAATTGGAGGTGTATGTAATTTAAATACATCATGATCATCGTAAGCCACAATACTGAAATCATCATTGATTTCTTTCTTTATCAGTTTTAAAACCAACAGACCTTTAATTGCAAGGTAGTTAGTTGAAAATAAGACAGCATCAATCTCTGGATTCTTCTCAAACAGGAGCATTAACTGTGCTGTTGTATTGTCGTCAGTGCTATCAAAAGGAATTTCAGTATAAATATCTTTATTAAACTGGATGCCACGGTCTTGAAGTGCCTTTTCGTAACCCAGAAAACGGTTATTGATCTGGTCTACATGCAAATCCACAGTTACAAAAGCAATGTTCTTTTTACCGCTATCTATAAGGTGTTTTGTAGCGATGTAAGTACCATTAAAATTGTCTACTACAACATAATTAACTTCCATATCCGGAAGATTCCTATCAAATATAACTACTGGAATACGTTCCGTCAGCAATTGTTTAATTTCACTTTCAATGCCAGGTACAGGAGCAATAATATAGGCATCCACTTGTCTTGCCTTAAACATCTCTATAAGTTCCTTGGCCTTAACGGGATCATTCTCAGTACTTGAGTAACTGATTTTGTAACCTTTTTTATATGCCTTATCTTCTATCTTTCGGGCAATGCTGGCAAAGAATGGGTTAGATATATCTTCTACTATCAGTCCAATAGTTTGCGTATTTCCTGTTCGTAAGCTCCTGGCTACTTGATTGGGTTTAAAGTCAAATTCTTTAATAATTGTATTAACCTTTTCAATAACAGCTTTGCTAATACGCATTTGCTCAGCTTTGCCGTTTAAAATAAAGGATACAGTTGTAATAGATACATTGGCCTTGCTGGCAATGTCTTTTATTGATGCTGGTTTCATCTTACTTGTCCCTCACCTTTAACAATCCATTTTTCTGTAACTAGTTTTTCAAGGGCAAAAGGCCCTCTGGCATGCAATTTCTGAGTAGATATGCCAATTTCCGCTCCTAAGCCAAAAACCTGTCCATCAGTAAATCTTGTTGAAGCATTTAAGTATACCACAGCCGCATCAACCTGGTTTAGAAACAATTCAGTTTTAACAGGGTTTTGAGTAATAATTGCCTCAGAATGTTTTGAAGAGAACTTTGCAATATGATCAAGTGCTTCATCGATACTATTTACAATTTTCACAGAACACTTGAAATCAAGGAACTCTCTTCCAAAATCTTCGGGTTCAGCTTTATTAATTAAAGGATAATTCTGATCTTTTAAAATCCTATAAGAGTCTTCATCGGCAAATATCTCAACATTATATCCAGCCAGCATTGGTGCAAGCTTTTCCAGAAAAGTTTGTGCAATTGCCTTATCTACCAAAACAGTGTCTAATGCATTACAAACGGAGGGCCTTGAGACCTTGGCATTTACCACTATTTTAGCAGCATCATCAAGTTTAGCCGACTCTTCTACATAAGTATGGCAAACACCAGCACCAGTCTCTATTACCGGTACTAAAGCGTTTTTGCGAACGAATTCAATCAACTGATTGGAGCCTCTAGGGATAATTACATCTATATATTTTTCTGCAGTTAAAATATCTAAAATATACTTTCTTTCAGCAGGAAGTTGTTGTACAATATTTATATCAAGGTTATTTTCAGCAAGGACCTTCTGAATCAATGAAACTACAAACAAATTAGTATGATAAGCATCCTGCCCCCCTCTAAGTAAACAAACATTTCCTGATCTAATGCATAAAGCGGCTACATCAAGTGTAACATTTGGTCTTGATTCATAAATTACGCCAACTACACCAAGAGGAACCGTTCTTTTTTGAATAAAAAGTCCGTTATCGATTGTCTTTTCAGAAAGGATCTTGTTGGTTGGATCTTCCAGGTTTGAAACATCAACCAGGCTTTTGCTAAGCTCAATAATTCGTTCAGCATTTAACAGAAGACGATCCTTCTTGGGGTCAGTGTCAGACATCTTCTCCAGATCCTTTAAATTCTCAGCAATGATATCTTCTTTTCTCTCAGAAATAATTTGTGCAATTCGGGTGATTATGCTTTGCTTATCCTTATCACTGAGTGTTGATATGGATTTTTTGGCATTCTGTGCACTGATTAACTGGTCTTCTATCGATTCCATTATCATATTATAATATTACAATATCACTGGCATTGGCTATCTCCAGGTTATGTTGTTTAGCATTTTTACTAATCGTGTTCGACGATACTTTAGCCTGTGCTACGGCTACAATATTTTTCTGCTCGTCAATAATTTCAAATATTTCGCCATTAGCGAAATCTACTTCAATAGATTTTACACCAACAGCAAGCAAGCTTTTTCTTTTTTTAATTGCTTCGCTGGCACCAGCATCAACCATGAGTCGACCAGTTACCAGGCTACCACTTGCAAGCCACTTATTTCTTGCAGATATTGAGCAGTTTTTGGGTGTGCAGATAGTGCCTGACTCTCCTTTTGCTGCTTTTAGTATTCCGTCTGGTGTTCTAACGCCAAAAATAACGACCTTGATTCCCATTGTAGAAGCAAGGTTTGCGAAGGTTAGTTTAGAAATCATACCACCCAACCCTACCTCAGATGTATTTTTGTTAGCTAAAGAGAATACATCGTTATTTATGGATTCAATTGTGTCAATTACGTTTCCATCTTTATCCAGTACACCCGGAACTGATGTACCTAAAAGGATAAGAGAGGCACCAAAACCAACACCTAATAAAGTAGCAAGTTCGTCATTATCTGAGAACTTTAGCTCTAAATTACTAACTACATCATTTTCATTGGCAATTGGAATTACACCATTTTTCCATAATTCCTCGTAAGTTTCTTTTAGCTGAAGGAATTGAGTTCTATGAGAAAAATGCTGTCTCTCGCATAAACTTTGTGCAATAGAAATATTATAGGGTTTAAAATGTTTTGAATAAGTGCTTAACAATAGCGGATTACCAATTGAAGCAGCAGCTTTTCGCTCACTAATTTTACCTTTATAATTTTTTATGTATTTTTTTCCAGCTGCAACTGCACCTGAAGATACCAGTATTAAGTGGTGATTAAGAGCAAGTTCTGCTACTTGCCGGGTTATATCTGCAATTATTGCTTCATCAATTTCTCCTTTAGAGGTAGTGATGGAAGCGGAACCTAATTTCAATACAAGTATAGACTTGGTCATTGTGGCTGTTATAGTTTATTTGGCGCGAAAATTCGAAAATAGATAAATTACTGCGTATCTCGTAACTATAAAATAAAAAAATCCTCCTTTTTATTAACTAAAGAGGAGGATTTAKGGAATAAGTTTATCTAAAAGTTCATTAAACCAATGAAGCTTCTAAGCTAATCTCTACGTTATAAGCCTTACTTACAGGGCATGTGGCCTTGGAACCAGCCGCAATTTCCTGGAACTTGGCATCATCAATTCCGGGTATGTCAGCTTTTAGGACAAGATGTGAAGTAGTAATCACTCCATTATCCAAAGTGACAGTTGCTTTGGTTTCTAATGAAGTTGGATTAAATCCAGCTTCCGTTAAGTCTAAGCTTAGTTTCATGGTGAAACAGCCAGCATGAGCTGCAGCCATCAATTCTTCAGGGTTGGTTCCAATTCCATCAGCAAAGCGACTATTAAATGAATATTGTGTTTTATCAAGTACTTTGCTATCGGTTGTAAGGTTTCCTGAACCTTCTTTAATAGTGCCATTCCAAACGGCTGTTGCATTACGTTTCATTTCAATAAATTAAGGTGATTATTAAAAGGTTGTTTATTTTGTTTTATCGCGATTTCTATTCAATTTGATTTTGATCTTCCCGTCTTCGCCATCAGTTGCTAGTAAATGTAATACAATTCCTTTCATCCTTCTTGCTCTTTTTTCATTTTTATCTGTAATCTCAGCATCCTTTTTAGGATTTCTTAAGGGTACATCCAAAGTAATGTTAGTCCCGGTTGACATTGAGTATACGCCGGCAATATCCATATTCAGCAAGCTCGAATTAATTTGCATAGGGTTGATGGTAATTTTTTGACCACGTACATCAAACTTTCCATTCAAGTTCGTAAATGAAATGTTGTCCAAATCCCTAAGTGGGAAAGCAAATTTCCCTACATTTTTAACCGGATCGAAGCTTATCAGCGCCCCTTTTTTTAAATCAAATGCGATGCTGCCATATAATGAATTGGGAAGGAGATTTCCTTTATCGCTTATAACCCCCGATATATTAGTCTTAGAAAACAGATAGCCTCTTAAGTTTTTTGACGTCAGTGTTTTCATGCCGAAGTTATCAAAGGAATAAAAGAAGTTTTTAATGTCCACATTAGTAATTGTAGCATTAAGTTTAAAATTATTGGTACTGCCCTTTTGAGCAATGCTACCATTTAAAGAAAGTGCACCACCAGCATGCTTTACATTTACATTTTTAATAGCTATGCCATTTTCTGAGAGCAATAGATCTGCATTAGCATTAGTAGCAAGAAACTTATTGTAGTRTATCTTATCTACTTTAACATTCATATTTACTTGACTCTTTTCAAAAAGTTCATTCAGGTTTTCTGAAAAATTAGATTTCTTACTTCTCTTTTTTGCTTTTGGTTTTCTGGTTCCAAGGAAGCCGATAAACTCCTCTAAATGAAGCTCTGGGCTCCTGATCTTCCAGTTGAGCAGTACTTTCTCCGGATTAGTATAATAAAGGTTTAAGAAATTACTTACAGAACCTTCCATAGATACAATGCTTTTACCGCTTTGTAAACGGATGTTCTTAATATAGAGGTCCTGATCAGTAAAATTGAGTGAAATGGCTGTGTTTTTGAAATTCACCTTGCGGGGAACATAACTTACATCTGCATTCTGAATATCCACCACGCCTTTAACAAAAGGTTTGGCCAGCATAAAATCTACAATATCTGCACGGTAAGCCAGTTTGACATTTGCTGTGCCGTTACCGAATTTGAGCATCTCCTCTCCGATGACGTTGTTAAGCTTTGCAATTTCAAACTGTGAAGTGAACAGCCCCGTGGCAATTGGTTTATTCAGGTTATTGATAAAGGCGGTGTCAATGGAAAATGGTATCTGCGCATAGCTTCCTTTAAAACTAAAGAGCTTAATGGCTGAGTTTTCATCATTTATTCCTTTGCCTTTAATATAGTTATTGGTAAAAAAACCGGTAAAATTACAATCTTCAACTRCCCCACCCCGCGTGGTTAGCACATTATCCTTTATGAGTGCCTTAACATTGATAGCAGGGTCTCCACCAGGGCCCATATTGCCAGCCAGCGTGCAATAAACATGTATAGGTTGCTTAAGGTCAAACATGTTGAGCTTAGCAGTAATATTTGGAGCCAACAACGCGGAAGCATTGCGCCATAAAATATTTTTGGTTTCTATATTGATGGTAAAGTCTGTGTTTTCTTTAGAAGTATCAAACTTAGCCCCAATTATAAATGGATCTTTTCCAATATTTAATTTATTAGGAGCTACCAGCAAAATTCCGGAATCGTCGTTATAGGTAATTTTAAAAGGACCTTCTAAAAGTTTGTCTTTAATAAAGCTGCCTCTTCTGGTGTTAAATGCCAGGCTTTTGGCTAGTGCTTTAAGTTTAATGTCAGCCTCCCAACCGCCAAGTAAAAGATAATCCATATTGCCCTTTAAATCGTAAATGTCAAACTGAAAGAGTTTATGTCCTTTTTGATTGTCTACCACAAAACTGACATTGCTTAACGTAAACTTTCCCAGTTCCGGGCTTGAGCTGTTATCATCTTTTGGCTTTTTTGATTTGTCTTTTTTGGGGAAAATAGCGGTATTGCTATATCCATTACTGTCGGTAAACAGATAGATTGCTGCATCATTAATTCCTATTTTTTTTATTTCAATAGTTCCCTTAAGTAAGGCTAAGGTATTTACAGATACTTCCAATTCTTTAGCATCTAAAAGCGTATGCTGATGGTTTTTCCAAAGGCTATCTTTCATCACTACATTGTTTAGTTTAATAGAGACGCCAGGAAATCCGCGTAAAAAGGTGGGTTCCATGCTTGCTATGGTAAGCGTGCCATGGAGGTTTTTATTTAGCTTTTGCGTTATGGTTTCCAGTAAACTCTTTTTATTTGAGTTCACATATAAAGCAAGAGCTGAGAAAATTAGAAGTATCAACCCTATAAGGATACCCAGTACTTTGAGTGTTATTTTAGACCAGCTTGGCATTTTCTGTTTTATAGTCAAACGTTTACAATATAATAATTGTTTTCGAGATAATGATTCTGGCTTTTTATTAACTGCAGCCTATTCCATTTGGGCTGCCAGACTTAAACATTCAGGAAAAGATTAGCACTTGAAAAAATCTATAGGAAAGGCTTAAGAAACCCTTAAGTCTTTCTTATAGATTATTCAAGTTTTTTTGTTTGAGATTAGAGCATACGCTCCTTCAGTCGAGATGACGGAGAAAGGTCACTTTGAACGAGGAAGGGTAACTATGAATATAATGTATGATTACTAGAACCCTAGTTCTGCTTATGCCGTTTTTAGATTAAGTGCATGTGTGGTTTGAATCCTGATCTCTTCAGTTAACTGAGCATTTCCGTTCAGCGCCTCACCATAAGAAGGAATCATACTTTTTAGTTTTTTCTGCCATTCTTCAGATTTAATCTGATCAGCAAAACAACGCTCCATTAAGGTAATCATGATGGAAACAGCAGTAGATGCCCCCGGAGATGCACCAAGTAGTGCTGCAATTGATCCATCGGCAGCAGTAACAACTTCAGTACCAAACTCAAGTACACCACCATGTTTTTCATCCTTCTTAATTACCTGAACACGCTGACCAGCAGTTTCGAGCTCCCAATCCTCCATTTTTGCGGTTGGCAGATATTCTCTAAGCGCAGCCAGACGATCTTCTGGTGACTGACGTACCTGATCAATCAGGTATTTGGTAAGCTGCAGGTTATCTAAACCTGCCGATATCATCGGTCTGATGTTATTAATTTTTATTGAAAGAGGTAAATCAAGTAAAGAACCATGTTTCAAGAAACGCGTAGAGAAACCAGCATAAGGGCCAAATAACAAAGCTTTTTTACCATCAATCATTCTTGTGTCAAGATGTGGGACAGACATTGGTGGGGCACCAACAGACGCCTTTCCATATACTTTTGCATTATGACGTTCAATAACTTCCGGATTAACACATTTAAGCCATTGTCCACTTACAGGGAAACCGCCAAATCCATTTCCTTCTGGAATTCCCGCTTTTTCAAGAAGTGGTAAAGAACCACCGCCTGCGCCAATAAATACGAATTTTGCTTTTACAACTCTTTTTTTACCGGTTGTTTCATTTTTAACCTTTACTTCCCATAAACCATCTTTTTGCTTTAGTTTGCGAACTTCATGGTCAAAATGCATACTTACGCTTTCCTTCTTTTGAAGGTAATTAAACATCATTCTGGTTAAGGCACCAAAGTTTACATCGGTACCAAGCTCCATTTTTGTTCCAGCAACTTTCTCTGCCGAATCCCTGTCGTTCATTACTAAAGGCATCCATTCAGCAAGTTCTTTCGGATCTTCAGAAAAGGTCATCCCTCTAAAAAGATCACTTTTCTGAAGGTTATTATACCTCTCGCGTAAAAATTCAACGTTCTCCTGCCCCCATACAAAACTGATATGTGGTATGCTTTTGATAAATGTTTCAGGAGAATCAACAATTTTATTCCTTACCAGGAAAGACCAAAACTGTTTGGATACTTCAAAAGATTCAGCAATTGAAACCGCTTTTTTAGTTTCTAC
>NZ_JBFTNT010000128.1:0-10957 GCF_056397585.1 Pedobacter sp. 05L430
AGCCGGAATTGRCATATTCCTTAACATATTACCACCTGGATTCTTCTCAAAAACTTTTTTTGCTCTCGCAAGATCAGCTGAAGTTGTTTCAGTTATCCCTTTCTGAAGTTCAATATTTACCAATCCTTCTTCTTTTTTATCAAATCCGGCGTAATTAAATACCACTTCTTTCTTATCATCTTCTGCTTGCAGAATTAACCCGGGCAAACCATTCAATTTCCAGGGACCATATGGAAATGGAAGTTCTGCCGTAAACCATGCAGTATAATTTCGTCCCCGAAATGCGGCTATCGCTTTTTGACATTTATAACCTCCAATTTCTTTTGTTTCATTGCTGATCTGCCAATCAATTGAGGGATATTGCTGAGGTATACTATATGCAGTAAGTCCAACCTTATCTATCAGCAGCATTTTCTTGTCCTGATGAAAATTATAAATCTCTTCGTTTGTAAGATTTGGTGAACTAAAAGCAAGCATCTGATGCCCTCCTTCATTTCCACTGCTAAACTCCTTCATTTGTTYTAAAGCTTCTTCGGTTTTAGTAGCCAGACTCTGGCTTTTATATAAGCTTGAGTTTTTGGCGATATAAAGAACCATTTCTTCTTTTTTGGGTTTATCCCGATGATTAGTGTCTGTTACATGAGCAAAGTCATATCTGATTTCGGCCAGAACAGGATCTTTGACTTGGGCAAAGGCACTCGAATTTGTAAAGATTATTGGCGTAAGCAGCGCAAATGCAATTAACATTTCTTTTGTTTTCATTGTCTTCTTTTTTAAGGTCTGTATATCAAAACTATGGCGAGACAACAGCTTTAGCAGGAAAATGAGTGTTAAATAACGTTAACTAAAGACGGTAGTGTTAAATAGTGTTAACCAGTGTTAATGAGTGTTATCAGATCGCTTATAAAAGCATGATTATCATATCTTTGCTACTACCTTATAGATTTCGAAATGTTATCAAAAAGAATTCGGTTTATTGTACTCATTGTTGCCTGCTCGCTTGCCGGAATCTTTCTATTCCAATGTTACTGGTTATACAACTCCTACCTTCTTTCGACAAAGCAATTTGAAAATGATGTTCAGGAGGTATTACAAAAACTGCAGACCGCACATGTAGTATCAGAATTAAAAGCAGAGGGAAACATTACAGGATCAAATACCGAATCAAGCAAAGCAAAAATTTCTATGCTTACCAGGGTCCTTCAATACATGCCCGATCAATTTCCAACTGATAGCGCTACTTCCAGGTCTCGTTCAATCTTTTATTCTTTTGTAGATACACTACCAGAAAAACCAAATGCTGGCCTAAGAAATAAAATTCAATTTAAAGGAAAGAAGCTAACCATAAGTACCGGCTACAATTATAAGAAAAATGAATTTGCAGCTCTGGAGCAGCATTTAAGAACTGAATTAGATGCCCTTTTAAAGAATCAGGGAATCTACTCGACCTTTGCCTTTAAATTATCAAACGCCAGTGCTAAAGGCGATAATTTTATTAGCGACAGCACTTTATTTGCAAACAGCACTAAAAAGAAATTTCAAGTATTTATAGGCTTATCAAAACCGTATTTGTTGCAAATTACCGTGAGCAACCATTTTCAGTATGTGTTTAAACAAATGCAATGGGTTTTGTTGGCTTCTGTATTGATGATTGGCATAACTATATTGGCGTTTGTATATATGCTACGCACCATTTTTCAGCAGAAGAAACTATCGGAAATAAAAACTGATTTCATCAACAACATGACTCATGAATTTAAAACTCCGATATCAACGGTATCGCTTGCGGTAGAAGCAATGAAAAGTTTTGATGTGATGAAAAAGCCCGAACAAGCGAAAGAGTATCTGGACATATGCGAACACGAACTTAAGCGAATTTCGGTTATGATAGAAAAAGTGTTGAGGATGGCAGCATTTGAACGAAGTGAGATTAAACTTTCCCTGCAAAAAAAGAACATAGGTAAACTCATAAATGATGTAGCAACCAATATGCGGCCCCAGCTTGAGCAAAGAAATGCAAGCTTATCGATTAAACCCATTACAGGAAAAACTGAGGCCATGATAGATGCTGATCATTTTTCAAACGTAATCTATAACCTAATCGACAATAGTCTAAAATATACGGATGAACCTCCTGAGATCGAGATCACATATGGAATAAATGCTGGCGAAAACCTACTGGAGATAGTTATCGGCGATAATGGTATCGGCATACCTGAGGCTTATCATGATAAGGTATTTGATAGCTTTTTCCGCGTTCCTACAGGCAATCTCCATAAAGTAAAGGGATTTGGTCTTGGATTAAATTACGTTGCTGGCATTGTAAAAAAACATAATGGCACCATTGAATTAAAAAGTAGTATAGGCAAAGGAACTTTTTTCATCATTACAGTACCTGTATAACAATGAAACATCAAAATGGTTAAATTGAAGATATTATTAGCAGAAGATGAACCCTTTTTAGGAAAGATCATAAAAGAAAGTTTCGAAACAAGAGATTTTGAGGTATCATGGGTTCAAAACGGAATTAAGGCCTATTCAGTATTTAGAAGTTTTCAGCCTGACATCTGCATTCTGGATGTGATGATGCCCGAAAAAGATGGTTTTTCAGTAACGGAAGATATCCGAAAGATTGATACCGCTGTGCCAATTCTTTTTCTTACGGCGAGGTCGTTAACCGAGGATGTAATCAAAGGATTTGAAATGGGGTGCAATGATTATTTGAAAAAGCCTTTTAGCATGGAAGAACTTATAGTAAGGGTTAAGTCGCTATTAGGTCGTTCAGAGAAACACAAAACAAACCTGTCAATTGAAAACTTTAGTATTGGCAATTATGAATTTAACAACACCATACAGGAATTAACATTAGGTAACGAAAGTGTAAAGCTGTCTTTTCGCGAAGCATCCTTATTAAAGATGCTGATTGAGAATAAGAATCAGGTGCTAGCCAGAAAATTAGCTTTAGATTATCTTTGGGGAGAGGACAATTTTTTTGCTGCCAGAAGTATGGATGTATTTATTACCAAATTACGTAAACATTTAAAGCACGATACAAATATTGAAATTGTAAATATTCGTGGAGTGGGTTATAAATTAATCATCAACGATTAATGGGAGAAGTTTGCACTTGCAGCCACGGCTTTCTTTTCGGGGAGTAATACTAAAAACAAACCTACTAAAACAAGCAAGAACATATTAACGGACATGGCGGTCTGGTAAGCTTTTAAATAAGTAATAGTTGAAGGATTTTCGCCAGCCAGAGAAAAGAACAGGCCGCCAATAATTCCAATACCAAGAGCAATGGCAGTTTGCTGAAACGTAGCGTAAGTGCCAGAAGCCGCGCCGGCAAACTTTGTTGGTATGCTTTTTAATGCCATTGTCATCAATGATGGAAGCACCGAACCACAACCAAATCCAYATATAAACAGAACAGGATAAGCAATAAACCGGTTAATGTCGACTGAATTGAATACAACGATATGCAATGCGCTGGCAATAATCATGATCAGTATTCCACCCTGCAATACTTTTTTCCCATACCGGGGTACCAAACGGATTGAGACCAGCGATGCGACCACAAAACCAAGTCCCTGCAATACAAAGAACAAACCTGCCTCTGTAGAACTAATTCCAAATCCTATTTGTAACAGGATCACATTGAGCAGAAAATAAGAATCCTGTACCATAAAATAAAACAATACAGCCCAAAGTGCTATGTTAAAATCTTTGAAGGCGAACAGTTTCATGTCGATGAGGGGGTATCCTCCTCGGTTGAGTTTTTGTTTCTGATCATAGACAAACCAAAGTAGCAACGGCACAGATCCTCCGACACAAATCAGGCTCCAAAGTGGCCACCCTAACTCCCTGCCGCGGATCAAGGGATAAATTAAAGCCATTAAAGTTAATGTAAGAAGTAGCACACCTGAGTAATCGAATTTCTCTTTGGCCTGACTGCTCTGGCTGGGCAGGAATTTTACTGCAAGGAAAACTGAAGCTAGCCCCAAAGGAACATTGATTAGGAAAATAAGGCGCCAGCCTGCCACAATGAAATGCAGATCGGGCAATAGACCACCTAAAAATTGTCCGATAACAGACGCTGAGCCGGCAATACTTCCATAAATACTAATAGCTTTTATACGTTCCACAGGATTTGGAAAAAGCACCTGGATATAGGAAATACCTTGGGGAATCATAAAACCTGCACTGATGCCCTGTAGCAAACGGGCTAGATTTAACTGAAAAGCAGTTTGAGAAATGCCACAAAAGGCAGAGGCAACGGTAAAAGCAATCATTCCAATCAGAAAAACCCTTTTCTTCCCGAACTGGTCACCAGCCCTCCCTCCGGTAATCAGAAAGGCTGCATAACCAAGCAGGTATAAAGCAATAACGAGTTGGATATCACCATCAGAACCATTAATGCCTTTACGTATTGAGGGTAAGGCTACGTTAACAATAAAAATATCAATAACTGCTAAAAAAATAGAAGATGAGATAATTGTCAATAGAAACCATTTTGAAATTTGTCTGCTCATTTTTGGTTAAATTAGCCAGCAAAATTGAAGTCTTTGAGACAGGTGCACAAGTAGTTTTAAAAAAGATACCAGGTATGAAAAAAGATACGAATATTGATTTACAGCCATTTGTAAAAGAGGAAACCGGAGAATATAACTGCCCGATGACAAAAGTGCTTCGTATTATTGGTGGCAAATGGAAGCTGCTGATCCTGAATGCTATTTTATTGGAATGTCCGAAGCGTTTTGGGGCACTTAAAAAGAAGATGCCTGATATTACCCAGGCTACGCTTACTACACAATTGCGCGAGCTTGAGCGTGATGGTATTATTTTACGAACGGTTTATGCAGAATCACCACCAAGAGTAGAATATAAGTTAACTGAATTGGGCTTAACCCTGGTTCCGATTATTGAATTGCTAAACGAATGGGGCAATACCTATTGCATCCACAATAAAGAGGGTGTCCTCTAAAAGGTAAGGTCATCCTCTCGAGGTAAAGAGAGGATGACCAGGTGAGGCTACAAACGTCCCCTCGCTTCATTTCCTGCAGCGTCCACGTTTTCCTTATTGTCTTGCTTTTTCCCACTTGAGAAATTATAGGTGAAGAAAACGCCAATATACCTCACAAAATCAAGTCTGTTCCTTAAAACGTTTCTGGTAAATTCCGCAGTATTGATTTCATATCGAGGTTTGTATAAATGAAAAGGGTCCTGCAATTCAAAACTCGAAGTTAGTCGATCATTAAGAAAGCTCTTCTTTATGTTTATGTCCAGTTTGCCAACTCTTTGTTGGTCATAAATACCATAGAAATCACTGGTTTTATAAAATCCTGAAACCTCAACAAAGTACTTTCTCCGCAAATTAAACTTACTGGCAGTCCTAAGGTATTGTGTAAATTTAGACCTGTTTAAGGCTTCAGTGCCATGAATATCTATCGTCCGATATCTCAGTGTGGCACTCGTATTAATTTCCCACCAATTGGTTAACTTTATTGGAATGTACAAAGAGGTGAAAACATTATTATTGTCAGTGATATTTTCGTCCCTTGAAATAATGACATCCCCAATATTAGTGAGATTCTCAGTAATGGCATTATTGGTATTTTGATACCCAACAGTAAAACTGTATTTCCTTTTTAACAAATATTCCAATTGCAAATTATTGCTGAAGTAAGATCGTAAGTTAGGATTTCCTTCCTGGATGCTATTAAGACTTACATAGGTAACAAAAGGATTCAATTGTCTGAATCCAGGGCGATCTATTGTTCTGTTATATGAGAGCGTAAGTGAATGATTTTCTCCAAATTTCCTATTTAAAAAAGCAGATGGAAAAAAGTTCCACTGGTTACGTCCGATAGTTTGTTCTGTAGTAACTGATTTACCATGGTAATTAGTTTGTTCAGCCCTTATTCCAACTTTGAAATCCCATTGTTTAAAAGACTTGGCGACCGTGCCGTAGAAGGCCAGAATATATTCACTATACAAAAACCTGTTGGACTTTAAGGGATCTAATGGAGACTGCTCATTCAGGCCATTTCGATAATCCATTGAATAATCCGTATTGGATGCAGTAAATTTACTTCCTGTATTAAATACAAGTGATTTAAAAAGATGTTTTTCTAAATCTATATTGGCTACATGCACCATAGATTTGCCGATCGTCTTGGTGAATAAGCTATCACGAGAATGGGATTCTGCCCCATTTCCGTTTAAAAATTCAGTTTCTAAAGCAGAAGGGTCTCTCAAGCCATAGGAAATATAGCTATACCCAATATCCAGTTTACTACCAATTGTATCAAGTTTATTCCGGTAAAATGCGTTAGCCATTTGGTTAACATAACGAAATGTAGTGCTTTTTTTTGTGTGCAAAGAAGAGTCGACAGTACTTGCCTTTATATTGGCCAGATAATCAATATCTGTTTTATATGTACTACTGACACTACCAGGATTGGTAAACATATTGTAACTGACGCCAACCGTTTGTTGAGAATTCAGTTTATAATCCACACTAGCATTATAGCCTATGCTGTGGTAACGTTCGTCGTACTTTTCAGTTTGCTTGCTAATAATGCCTGTTGATTTGAACTGCTGACTAATGTTATCTTCATAAAAAGCCGGTGTCCAGAAATAATTAAAACTTCCCTGAAAATTAAATTTACCTGCACGGTAATTCAAAAACGTTGTAGCTTTTGTGTTGTCGTATTTATTATACCAGTATCCGCTGCTTACATTACCGCTAAGCCCGTATTTGTACTCAGATTTTAAAACAATATTTATAATTACCCCGCCATTTTGCGCATCATTTTCGGCCCCAGGAACTGCTTTCAGCTCGTAAGATTTGATGGATTCAGAAGGAATAGACCGCAGATAAGATAACAACTGATCTCCCGACAGCAAGACTTTCCTGTTGTCAATATATACAGTCACACCTTGAGAGCCCCTGAACACAATTTCTTTTCCACTCACATAAACACCAGGTATTACGTTAAATAATTTTAGGGCATCTTCACCTTTTTCATAGATACTACCCTCTATATTTAGGATCAATTTATCGAGAGAGCGACTGATTAGCTGCCTTGTAGTAGTAATAGTAACATCTTTTAATTGTATAGCTGATTTATTAAGAACAATATCAGGCACTTCAAGTACCTCTGCATTCCCTACGATAACTTTCTGTATTAAGCTGTCTGTTTCCACTGACGATACCTTAAGCAAGTAGTCGCCCTGCTCATAAACCTTTAGGCTAAATCGGCCACCGGTGTCTGCTAGTGCCGTAGAAACAATACTTTGATTAGTAACCTTCATAATTTGGATAGTAGCCAATTCAACTGGTTTGTGGTCAGAACCTATTACCCTCCCCCTTACAGTATACCCGGTTTCTTGTCTGCGCCTTTCCAGTAGAATATTATTGTTGACCTGTCGGAAAGAAAAATCCGTGTTTTTTAACAGTTCATATAATGTGTTTTCTACCGTTCTTGTACTAAATGCGATATTGAGGTCTGTAATTTCCTTTATTTCCGATTTCCTATAATAGAATCGGAAATTCGTTTGTGCCTCAATTTTTTTTAAACCAGCTAGTAAACTTTCATCTTCCAGTTTAATAGTAACTTTGCAATCGCTCATTTTCTGACCGTTTACCGGTACAGCCATGAGGAACTGCAATGAAGTTAAGAGGAAAAGAAATATGATAGTACTTACACGCATCAACCAGACTATAAATTGTTTATTTAATATTATTATACCAATGAGATAAGCACATGCCATCCCCATATTCCACATTGTTGCAGAATTTTTCATAATTTTAAAATGTTTTAAGTGATTCCAATTATTTAAAGCCCCGGATACTCCGGGATTCCTGTAGACCGATGGCCGTCGGTTTACAGGTTATTTTGCTGACACTACTTCCTTGAGGCATATTCAGCGTATATAAAGCTTAGTCGTTATTCATCTAAATAAATTTTGCAGATAATATTAATTACAACCTTCGCCATAGATGACGATGTGTCCACTTGATTTGGTTTCCCAGGTTGCGTTATTAAAGTCAGTGATCACGTCTAAAATTTTGTTCAGTTGATCTCCTTTCAGTGTTGCGCCGCTAAATCGACATCTTTTTAATTTGTCATTATTAAAAGTAATCTTCACATGAAAATGCTGTTCAAGCTGTATTGCTGCATCTGCAAGCGTAATATCATCAAAAAGTATATTCTCATCCCTCCAGGCTATAACCGTTTGAGCATCTATTGTTTTTTCGATTGGTTTTCTGCTTATCATATCAAGGCTTACCTGCTGATTGCTGGTAAGAATGCTTAAAACCTTACCGTCGTCTGCTACACTCACTTTACCCCTGGTTACCGTAACTTCCAGCGTATGCTTGTTTTGATCTTCTTTAATATTAAAGGCAGTTCCCAGTACTGTGGTAAGTACTTTTCCTGTGTGAATGAGAAAAGGTTTCGCGGCATCATGTTTAACATCAAAATAGGCTTCACCCGAAAGATAAATCTCTCTTGTTTTTCCATTAAATTCTTTAGGATATTTTAATTCAGAACCGGCATTTAACCAAACCTGGGTACCATCAGCAAGGGTAATCTGTTTTTTTTCATGATCAGGAATGGACAGTGAGGTTAAATCTTGCGACAGCATGCGCTTTTCTAATAGTGGCCAGCTTAAGTAGAGGCCAAAAACCATAATTAACACGGCCGCCACACCTGCAATTTTGTACCATAAGTATCTTCTTGATTCTATTAGCACTACTTTAGGCTCATTTGCCTTAATAGTATCCTTAATCTCCATAAACACATCAGAAAGCCATTGATCTTTACCAGAACGATCTAATTGTTGCCACTCGGGATCAGCATTTCCATTTTCTGCCAGCCATTTTTCAATCAGGTGATCTTCTTCAATAGAAGTCTCTCTTTTTTGGTAACGGTCTAATAAAGCTTCGATATTATCGCGGTTCATTTTATCGGATTTTGACAATAGTCGTATGAACCCCCGTTTGGTACTATGAGAAAATAAAATTTTTTTTTTTAGCGTATTATAGAACCGCTAATATAGATACCAAAATACTAGTGCAGAAACAGAACTAATTGTTAATGACCGGCGCAAATGCTTCAAAGCAGACGTTAGTTGATTTTTTACGGTTTGCTCAGAAAGCTGTAATTTATTTGCTATTTCAGGAATGCTTAAGTTTTCCTCTCGGCTTAAATGGTAGATCTCTTGAACTCTTGGAGATAATTTTTCCAAAGATTTACCAATAGTCTGTTTTAATTCTTTTAACGCTATTTGCTGTTCAGTTTCTGATCCTAAACTTGTCTGTAAAGTTAGCACCATTCCCATGTAATCTTCATGAGTAATGTTCTTTCTGATCTTATCAATGATGCGATAACGAACCATTGTAAATAAATAAGCCTCTAAATTCCGATCTATTTTTAGGGATTTCCTTTCCTCCCAAAATTTCACGAATAGGTCGTGAATGATGTCGCGTGAATCTTCAAGGCTATATAATTTAGAACTGGCAAACCCGGCTAACTTGTCCGCATAACGGTAATAAATTTCGGTAAAAGCGGCTTCATCATCCTTTTTTAAAAGATCGACCAGCTGAAGATCGCTCGATGAATTGTATACCGACATTTATTTTAGAGTAAATTATAATTGGCGAAGCTACAGGAAATAGTGATTCCTTGCAACCACATTTATCAATGTACCAGCTAGGAGTCAATTATGTTCTATTTTACCAAGATTGAGACGCATACGCGAAAACTTGATACAGATGCGCGGTCTTAACAAACTTCAATCACTTAATTTTACAATCCAAACTAATAATACAAATCAACTATATACACAAAAATGAACAAATCCAACAAATTAAAGGTCCTGGGCTTGCTGGCTTGCTTTTTCGCAATATGCCAAACCCAAGCTCAGGATAGGAAGGCACCTTCCTACCCGTTAATCACGCACAATCCCAATTTCAGTATCTGGTCAAATACCGATCAACTCAATGCATCTACTACAACTCACTGGACAGGCGCAGATCACTCACTACTGGGTCTGATCAATGTAGACGGTAATATCTACCGCTTTCTTGGTAAGGAAGAGACAAACTATAAAACAATACTCGGTACTTCTGACGAAACTCCTTATACAGTAAAGTATACGGAAACGGCACCGCAAGGCGACTGGAAGTCGGCTGCATACGCTGCTGCTGATTGGAAAACCGGTTCGGCTCCTATTGGAGATGACGCCAAACAAGTAAAAACACTTTGGAAATCTAATGACATCTGGGTAAGAAGGTCGTTTAATATTGCCAATCCTGCCAGCATCAATGAGCTGTTGTTAAAAATGAACCATGATGACAACATTGAAGTATATCTAAACGGTAAAAAGGTTTATCAAAAAGAAGGATGGACCAATACGTTCCAATATTTCCCACTAGATAAAAGCGACCTAAAGGCCGGCCAGAATGTGATCGCCATCCACCTGGCCAACTCGGCCGGAGGCAGATATCTGGACTTTGGTTTGGCTGATAAACTGAAGGACAATGCGGCCAAGATTCAACTGGCGAAACAGAAAAATGTAGAGGTTACTGCTACGCAAACGATCTATGATTTTACTTGTGGCAAAGTTGATCTTAAAGTTACCTTTACTTCGCCCCTACTTATGAATGATTTGGGATTACTGGCGCGTCCGGTTTCTTACATCACATACAATGTACAGGCCAACGACAAAAAAACTCACACGGTAAAGGTTTTGCTAAGTGCTTCTTCAAACATAGCGGTATATAGACCTTCACAGGAAGTAACTGCTAAAAAATACTCAACAGCTAAATTATCAATCCTAAAAGTGGGTACGGTAGAACAACCAGTTCTGCAAAAGGGTGCTGATGATATGCGCATCGACTGGGGTTATTTCTACGTGGCTGCTCCTAAGTCCAGCAATGCGGTACAGT
>NZ_JBFTNT010000129.1:0-16727 GCF_056397585.1 Pedobacter sp. 05L430
GGCTTACCTATGGGCGATTTTGGAGACTTTGCAAATTATGGAACAGGGGGTTCTCTACTTTATCAGCATCCGGTATCAAAGTCATTAAACATTACCGGAAATGTAGGCTATATCAGATTCAATGGCAAAGAAACTATTGGTACATTGAAATACAGGCAAAGTTTTATTCCGATTAAAGTTGGAGCAAGATATTTTATCACCGAAAATATTTACGGAACAGCTGAAGTGGGTCGTCTATCGCGACAGCTAATGGCAGTGGAGTTTCTTTTATTTATACACCTGGTTTGGGCGTTGAAATTCCTGTTTCACGTACAGGTTCTTTAGACATTGGAGCCAGATATGAAGGGTGGACAAAAAATACGGGAACTTTATCATTTATTGGTTTAAGAGCCGGATACAATTTTTAAAAGCAAATGAATGTACGCAGTTTTTAAAAGGGAATTATTCAGTTTGTTAAATTCATTAATGGCTTATATTACCATTGGTGTGTTTTTACTAACCTCAGGTTTGCTGCTTTGGTTCTTTCCTGATACCTCGATATTGGAGTATGGATATGCTGAACTCACCGGGTTCTTTAGTTTGGTGCCATTCCTATTCATGTTTCTGATCCCTGCAATAACCATGCGTTCGTTTGCTGAAGAGAGGAGAGAAGGTACTTATATTTTACTGGCATCAAGGCCATTAACAGATTGGCAAATTATTCTGGCGAAGTATTTTGCATGTTTGGTACTGGTGTTGTTTTCATTGGTGCCTACTATAATTTATTATTATTCTATTTACAAGCTGGGTTTGCCAGCCGGGAATATTGATACTGGCGCGGTAATTGGTTCTTATCTGGGTTTATTGCTACTGGGAAGTGCTTTTGTTGGCATTGGCATATTTGCGTCATCTATTACTAAAAATCAGGTTATTGCCTTTGCAGTTGCAGTATTTATCTGCTTTGTAGCGTACAGCGGTTTTGATGCATTGAGCAAAATTTTTTCGATGCGTTACCTGGAAAGTATTTTTTTAGGATTAAGTGTAAATGAGCACTATCAATCTATAAGCAGAGGAGTTTTGGATACTCGTGATCTTGTTTATTTTATAAGTTTTGTATTCTTCTTTTTAGGAATTACCAAGCTGGTAATAGGAGGGAGAAAATGGTAAAGTTGAAGAACAGCAAGAGTGCCGGATTAGTTGGTCTTTTGGCAGGGCTAATATTATTGAATGTTGTATCACAGTATGTTTATACCCGGATAGACTTTACAAAAGAGAAGCGTTTTACGTTAACACCAAAATCTAAAACGATTTTAAAAGAAGCTAAGAAACCAATAACAATTACTATTTTTCTGGAGGGCGATTTACCAGCGGCTTTTAAGCGTTTGAGAAATGCTGCAAAAGATCTGTTAACTGACTACAAAGCCTATGCAGGTACTGATATTAACGTTGAATTTGTTGATCCGATATCCGGGCTGTCTGCAGCCGAGCAGGACACAGTTATTAATCACCTATATCAGGTAGGAATAGAGCCTACCACCTTAAATATTAAGAACGATAACGGGTTTGCTCAAAAAACCATATTTCCAATGGCAATGGTTGAAGGGAATGGAAATCAGCTGGCTTTAAAATTATTGCAAAACCTGGATGCCTCAGGCAACTATGAAGAAAATATCAATAATTCTATACAAAACCTGGAATATGTATTTACATCAGCCATTCAAAAGGTATTGAGCGGACAGCATCCAAGAATTGGTTTTACGGAAGGAAATGGTGAGCTCTCTGATTTGCTGTTGAATGATGCGATAAAAAGCTTGTCGGATAGTTATGACGTGGGTAGGGTAAACCTTAACCAAATTGATAAGGCGGGTTTAGATAAATTAAAGTTATTGATAATTGCAAAACCCGAAAAGGAATTTACAGAAGCCGAAAAATACAAGATCAATTATTTTGTAATGAACGGTGGCAGGGTAGTTTGGAGTATAGATCAGGTGAGCGCCAGCTTAGATAGTTTAAGGGGGGCAGGAGAACAACTGGCTTTTAACAAAAAGCTGAATCTTGATGATATGCTGTTTATATATGGCGCAAGAATTAACTATGATCTTATAGCTGATGCCAACTGTGCAGAAATTCCTTTAAGCATGGGTGGACAGCAGGGACAGATTCAAATGGCACCATGGGTGTTTTATCCAATACTGATGCCTGATACAGCTAATAGCCTCGTAAAAAATATGGATGGAATAAGGAGTGAATTTGTTAGCACTGTTGATACTATTGGAGTAAAAGGAGTTAATAAAAAGGTGATTTTACAAAGCTCAGCTTATAATAAGGTGCATCATACACCAAAGATGCTTTCGCTGCAAATGGTTGCGGAACAGCCAGATCCGCGCGAGTATGCCAGCGTGCAGCGAACTGTTGGCGTACTCTTGGAGGGCAAATTTCAATCTGTGTTTCTAAACAGGTCGGCTCCTGCCGGAATTACTGAACAATACAGTGTGCCTGCAGAGAGTAAAGCCACAAAAATGATAGTGATTGGAGATGGAGATGTCTTCAAAAATCAAATAAGTGCCAGAGACGGATCTGTTTTTCCATTGGGTTTTGACAGATATACAGAAAGAAACTATGGAAATAAGGCATTGTTATTAAATATTGCCGACTTTTTATCTAATGATGATAATTTGATCTCTTTACGCAATAAAGAAGTTAAGATCAGGTTGTTGGACAAGGTGCGTTTGCGTACCGAAAAGCTACAATGGCAGCTTATTAATGTCGTTTTTCCTTTACTATTGTTAATATCGTTCGCAATTTTTCAACATTATTACCGCAAACATAAGTATGCAAGGTAATTTTTATATTTTTGAGAACTGACAAGATCATACTATGAGATTTATTGTATCCACATCAACGTTATTAAAACATTTGCAAACAGTAAATGGTGCATCAAGCAGCAGTACTGTTTTGCCTATACTGGAAAATTTCTTATTTGAAATTAAAGACGGAAATTTAACGATATCTGCAACGGACTTACAAACCAGCATGACCACTTCTTTGGCTGTTGAATCTAAAGAAGGCGGTAAAGTAGCTGTGCCGGCAAGAATACTGTTAGATACCTTAAAGACTTTACCAGATCAACCTATTTCTTTTAATATTGACGATGCATCATTCTCTATTGAGATTAGTGCAGGAGACGGTAAATATAAACTGAGCGGTGAAAATGGAGATGATTTTCCAAAAATACCGGTTGTAGAAAATGCTTCATCTGTAAACTTACCAGCGTCTGTACTGACCGAGGCCATTACCAAAACTATTTTTGCGGTAAGTAATGATGAGTTAAGACCGGCCATGACTGGTGTTTTTTGTCAATTATCTGAAGAACACATCACTTTTGTAGCAACTGATGCACATAAATTAGTAAGATACAGACGTATGGATAGTAAAGCAGATAAAACATCTTCTTTCATCCTTCCTAAAAAAGCTTTAACTTTATTGAAAGCGGCATTACCATCAACTGATGTGAATGTTTCTGTTGATTATAATGCAACAAGCGCTTTCTTTAAATTTGAGAATATAAACCTGGTTTGTCGTTTGATTGATGAGCGTTATCCGGATTATGAAGCGGTAATACCTGCTAATAACCCGAATAAGTTAGTGATTGACAGGGCTTTGTTTTTGAATACACTACGCAGGGTAGTTATTTTTGCTAATAAAACCACTCACCAGGTAAGACTAAAAATCAATGGAAGTGAATTAAACATTTCTTCTGAGGATTTAGATTTTGCGAATGAAGCGCATGAGCGTTTAAGTTGCCAGTACGAAGGTGAAGATCTGGAAATAGGATTTAATGCACGTTTCTTAATTGAGATGTTAAGCAATTTGAGTGGAGAGGAAGTTACCTTGGAGCTTTCTACGCCAAATCGCGCTGGATTGTTAATTCCTCAGACTAATGATGAAAATGAAGATGTTTTAATGTTGGTTATGCCAGTAATGTTGAATAATTATAATTAATACTCATTTAAATATTTTGGATGGCTTGGTTTTTGACCAGGTCATCGTTGTTTAGTGTAATTTTAATAATACTACTATGAAAAAATCATTCTTTTTATGCTTAACTCTGGGTGTTATACTCCTGAGCTCTTGTTTTAAAGAACCCAAACCAGAGCCTGTTGGAGACGCATATGTTAATGCTGTTAACGCAGTGAGAGGGTCGAGTCCGCAGGAATTTTATTTAAATGGAAGCAAGAAAAATTCTATTCCTATTCCGTATGGTGCATCCAGTGGCTATATTACTGTTACTTCAGGAAATAGTCAGTTTGCCTTTGGTAATATAAGTTCAGATACAGCTAATGCTGCTACACCGGTTGTAGGTGTTCCAATAGGAATTAACGCAACCGTTTTCTATTATACCGAATCAAAGAGTCAGACCACCCAGAAGGAATTGCACATGGCAACAATCATCAATGATGATATGAAACCTTCGGCAGTTGCGGGTAAAGCTAAAGTGAGGTTCATTAATTTGAATTACTTATTAGCTAATACGATTTCGGTTTTATCTGGAACTACCAAGATCTCAGAAAAAATACCTTTTAAAAGTGCATCGTCTTATATCGATCTTGACCCGGGTACTAAATTTAAGTTTGTTGCGGATATAGTAGATTCACCAGTTTCGGCTGAACTTGATGCGAATTTGCAAGCCAATAAAAATTATACCATTTGGGTTGATGGGGTTACAGCAACGGAATTAACAGGACACGTTATAGCACACTAATTAATTAAATGACATTTCTAAGTTTAAAAATATCATGGTAATAAGCATGATATTTTTATTTTTGGGCTTAATTTATAAAACTTGGAATTTTTCACTTTTTTAATAGACTTTCTTCTTCATATTGATAAGCATTTGGAGGAGATCATCAGAGATTATCAGAATTGGACATATGCCATTCTTTTTTTAATCATTTTTGCCGAGACAGGTTTTGTAGTTACTCCCTTTTTACCTGGCGATTCTTTGTTGTTCGCCATGGGAACTTTAATTGCCGGAGAAAATACAGGTTTAAGTATTTGGGTGATGCTGATCCTCTTAATTGTGGCGGCTATATTAGGTAATTCATTAAATTATAAATTAGGTAGTTATTTTGGTGTTCGGGTGTTTAAAGAGAACAACAGAATACTAAAACTCGAATATTATAATCAATCGCACATGTTTTTTGAAAAGCATGGTGGTAAAGCCATTATTTTTAGTCGCTTCTTACCTATCTTCAGAACAATAGCTCCATTCGTTGCGGGTGTTGCGAAGATGCCGTTTGGAAGATTTACTCTTTTTAATGTTATTGGAGGGGTTGCCTGGATAACAAGTTTACTTATGGCGGGATACTTATTGGGGCAGATTCCTGTGGTTAAAAAGAACTTTGACATAGTAATTGTAGTGATTGCTGTTGTTACTTTTTTCCCCGCAATATTTGCAGCTTTAAGATCTAAGTTTAAAAAGAAAGAGGTAAAAGAGTAGATTAGCAGCAGGGGTAACCCGCATCAACCCATGCTGGGTACCAGGATGATCCTATGGTTAATATCGCTGATTTCGTCTGCCTGTCTACCACACTGTTCATCGAAGTATGAGATGCTTTGGTATTATTCTATGGAGTATTGCTTATGCACTTGATTGTTTCTTTCAGAAAAGCTACACTTTCTATGCCCGGGAAATATTTGTTCAAATTAGCTTCTCAGCAGCGACCTAGGTGGTTCATATAATCAACGTCAAGGTAGTACCAAGGTGCGCTACAGTATCTGTATATCGACGTTTGTCTGTGGTCATCCACATGGTCAGCACAACGTTTTATGTCGCTTTGAAGAATCTATTAATGCCGGAAGGAAGCGTGAAAACTGCCAGGTAGTTAATTCTCATGTGAGCAAAGAAGCCCCTGGCGCTAAACAGAATAATTGTTGTAACAAGCATTACGGAAATAAAAGGATATTTCATTTCCGTAAAACTATATGAAGAAACCTTTAATGTGGTTATTTATCGATGCTTTTCCCCTTCATTGCCGAAGAAACAGCTACATCCATAACCCTTTCGGCAAATGGGCGTGTAAATTCATTTAGTTCGTCGGCTTTCTTAAGGATTTCATCTTTCTCTGCTTTAGCAAGTGCTTCCTTGAGTGCCAGGATATGGATGTTGGTGTTTTCGATTTCATCTGCGGTAAGGAAAGTTCCATGTTTTTCGATAAAGCGTTCGGCCGTGTAAACTAATTGTTCGCCTTCACTTCTGGCTTCAATCAGCATCCTTTGTTCTACATCACTTTTTGCATGAGTAATGCTATCGATCAGCATTTTTTCGACAGTTTCATCGGTTAAACCGTAACTAGGAGTAATGTCTATTTCCTGTTTTACACCAGAGCGTAGTTCAACAGCCTGGACAGTTAAAATCCCATCGGCGTTTAAAAGGAAGTTGATATCTACTTTTGGTAGCCCAGCCGGCATAGATGGGATTCCCTTAAGATCAAATTCTGCTAATTTTCTGTTTTCCTGAACCAGATCGCGTTCGCCCTGGAATACAGATATTTTCATGTTTACTTGTCCATCCACTGAGGTAGTGTATTGCCTGCCAGCCTTGGTGGGAACTTTTGCATTTCTTGGAATAATGACATCCATTAAGCCACCCATAGTTTCAATTCCTAGTGATAAAGGGGTCACGTCTAATAAAAGGATATCTGACCTGTTTCCAGCAAGGATATCTGCTTGTATGGCTGCTCCTAAAGCAACTACCTCATCAGGGTTAATCTGATCGTGAGGAGTGCGGCCAAAGAAATCTGCAACTTGTTTTTTAACATAAGGGGTACGTGTAGACCCGCCAACTAAAACCACCTCATCAATATTTTTAATGTCTAATTTAGCATCAGTTAAGGCCTGTTTACAAGAGTTTATGGTTTCCTGAACTTTGGGAGCAATTAGTTGTTCAAAAGTTTGTTTATCTATTGAGCACCAGATTTCGCCAAGCCTCTCATTAAATAAATTTTGAGTGGTTAAAGCTTTTTTTGCTTCTTCGGCTTTTAACCTTAAAGCTTGCATTAAACCTGAATCTGCAGCAAGGTCTTGTTTGTTTAGTTTGTTTTTGTCTATCCAATAATGAACGATGGCGCGATCAAAATCATCTCCGCCTAAAAAAGTATTGCCATTAGTTGATAATACTTCAAATATCCCGTTTTGAATTGAAAGTACAGATACATCAAAAGTGCCTCCACCAAGATCATAAACGGCTATTGTCTTTTGTTGAGTAGGATCCAGGCCCAGTCCATAGGCCAAACTAGCAGCTGTAGGCTCGTTTACAATCCTTAAAACATCAAGCCCGGCTAGTTTTCCTGCATCACGGGTTGCTTGTCGCTGACTGTCGTTGAAATAAGCGGGAACAGTTATTACTGCTCTGTTCACAGGGGTTTTAAGTGCGTGCTCTGCTCTGGCTTTAAGCTCTTTTAGTATTTCAGCTGATAATTCAATTGGTGTATAGAACTTATCGCCGGCTTTAATTTTGACCAGGGAATCGTTCTCATCATCAATTATTTTATAAGAGAAGGTATCCTGATGACTGGCTACATCTTTGTATGACCTTCCCAGTAGGCGCTTAACAGAAAATATGGTGTTTGAAGGATCGGTAATTAAAAATTCTTTGGCTTCATTTCCAACCAAAGCATCACCTTGCCCATTGAAATGTACAATAGAAGGAACCAATAAGCCTTTACCAGTGTCGTTTATCACTTTGGGGTTTTTGTCCGGATCGATAAAGGCAACCAAACTATTTGTTGTCCCTAAATCAATCCCAACGATGATTTCTTCTTGCTGGAATGAGCCTGTTGCCAGGTTGATGGATATTTTTGCCATAGTTCGGCAAATTTAGGAATGTTTAGCTGTTTTTTTGTTTTAAGGTTGTAATGTTTTTCAGATCCTGGGAATTAATTTGTTCTATTACGAGGTTTAAAATAAAGTAACGGGATTAAGCTTCAAAAACTCTTCTGTGCTCAGTCCGCTTTTTCCGATGAGTAATATCTTCTCAGGTTTGAATTGTTTTTGGAATTCATTTAAACCGGATATACTTAAATCTTGGCCACTTTTTACTTCGAGCCCTATGACTTTTCCCCGACGCTCCAATACAAAATCTACCTCATTGTTGCGCTCGCGCCAATAATATACCTTAAAGCCTTCGGTAAGCGCTGAATTAACCAAATGAGCTCCTATGGCAGATTCTGCCATTCTACCCCATTCTTTTGGTTCTTGCCTAACTTCATCGAAAAGCTCATTGCGCATGATTAACTAATGTGGTTTTTCCTACCTGACGTGGGCCAATTACTACTTGGAAGTGTTTTCTTGTCTCTAAGATTCTAGATGTAAGTTCTTTAATATGAGGTCTTTGGAACATGATTTACGAATTACTCAATACATTGAGTAATTCGTAATTTCTAAAGAAATATTTTAATTGAACGGCTGATTTTTAAAGGTCAAGCTCCTTTTTATGAATATTATAAAGCCAAAGTACAATATCCTGATAACTGTCTGTTCCCTTATCCTGATTGTTTAGTTTTAGAAATCTGTCGAAAGCAACATCCATGTATCCAAACATCTCACTGTTATACTTGCGCCAAAAATCACGGTCGTTTTTAAAGTCTTGTATTGTACCAGGATTAATGGTAGTATACAAAGCATCATAATCTTTCTGAGACTTGATCCTGATCTCGAACAGTATGCTTTTTAACATGGCATAGGATGCGGAATACTGAAAATTAGGATCAGCACTATTTGCGGCTACAAGATAACCAATAAGGTTTGCCTCATCTTCGCGACCAATGCCTAGCTGATGGGCTATTTCGTGACAGGTAACAAAGGGTAGGGCTATGGCCGGTAATCTCATATTTACATTTGCTTCTCCCGAGATTGGATTGTAATATCCTTCGATGCCAATTTTAGTAACTATCCAACTATTTAATACCGGTTTTACCGCAGGGCTGCGGTATTTGAAAATGGAATTTCTTTGTTCCATCAAGTCATAACCAGCTTTAGCTCTAATCGCTAATTCCTTAATGTTGTATCTTGTTTTCTTTACTTTTTGGAGATGGTTTAGTTTACTGATGAAAAATTTACCCAGTAAAACCAGCTCAGGTGTGTTGTATTTTTCATTGTTGATGCCCAGCTGTTTTGAAACTGAAGGACGTGAATAGTTTAAACCCCAAAGAATTTTAAAAATTAAATAAAGAATAAGAATAAAGTTAATTACCTGTAAGGGCACCTTTACCCGATCAGCTTTTTTTAATGATTTATGGGTTATCTTTTTATAGAATAGAAATAAGCTTCTGATTACAAAAAGTATGAGCAGCAGATAAAGAAAGTCTCCAAGGGCAAAAGGAACTAATGAGCTTATAAAACGCTGGATAACAGAACTGACCTGATAAAGTCCCTCTGAATAAATGTTTTCAATGAACCGGCTGAAAAAGCCGGCTAAAAATACAATTACTGAAAGTGATAAGAGGATAACAAATTTCCGTATTTCAGGTTTATAAGCTGCATTCATTACCTGTTAAAGGTTAATCTTTTCCCGTTTTCTCTTGTTGTAAATCGTCCTTTCTGATAGGCAAGATTGCCCGATACAAAGGTGTGTGTTACTTCGGCCTGGAATGTTTGACCCTCAAAAGGAGACCATCCACATTTATAAAGCACATTTTGCCGGGTCACTTTAAACGGATCATTCAGGTTTACCAATACCAGATCTGCCCAATACCCTTCTCTAATAAATCCTCTTCTGTCGATATTGAAACAAATAGCCACATTATGTGCAGTTTTTTCGGCAATCTTTTCTAAAGTGATCTTCTTTTGATGATACATTTCAAATAAAGCAGGCAATGCATGCTGTACCAATGGCCCACCAGAAGGGGCCTTCAGGTAAGGCTGTTCCTTTTCTGCTATGGTATGCGGAGCATGATCTGTAGCTATAATATCTAAATGGTTGTCTAGTACTCCTTTTAAAATGGCATCCTTATCTTCTGCGGTTTTTACGGCGGGGTTCCATTTTATCCAGTTTCCTTTGGTAGCATAGTCCCTGTCGTCAAACCAAAGGTGATGAACGCAGGCCTCTGCTGTGATCTTTTTATCTTTTAAAGGAGTTATATTGTCGAACAATGCAACTTCCTTAGCAGTGGATATGTGTAATATGTGTAAGCGGGTTCCGTGTTTTTTAGCAAGCTCTATAGCCATTGATGAAGAAATATAACAAGCTTCTGCACTTCTGATAAGTGGGTGCATATCAATGGTTATGTTCTCGCCATATTTTTCTTTATATATGGCCATGTTGGCTCTTATGGTTTGCTCATCTTCGCAATGAGTTGCTACCAGCATGGGTGCTTCTTTGAAGATGTTTTCTAAAACTTTTTCATTATCAACCAACATATTTMCTGTTGATGAACCCATGAAAACTTTAATTCCACAAACGTTTTTAGGGTCTGTTTTTAGTACTTCTTCAATATTGGTATTTGATGCACCCATAAAGAAAGAGTAGTTGGCAAGAGACATTTCAGCCGCAATCTGATACTTATCTGCAAGTAATTCCTGCGTTAGTGTATTAGGTATTGTATTGGGCATTTCCATAAAAGAGGTAATGCCACCTGCAACTGCTGCCATACTTTCAGAAAAGATATCAGCCTTGTCTGTAAGTCCAGGCTCTCTGAAATGTACCTGGTCATCAATCATTCCAGGGAAAAGATGTAATCCTTCCGCATTGATTTCCTGATCTGCAGGCTCATCAATGTTTGGTGCAATTTTTTCAATAAACCCAGCCTTGATGAGTACGTCGGCGACTACTATTTGGCCTTCATTTACAATTGAAGCAGCTTTTATAAGTATGGTATTCATGGTGTCAAACTTAAATAAAATATTCTTTTCAGCTTACGTCTGTATTATCGGGTCAGGATATATTCGGTATTGCCGAAACCGGAACAGGTAAAACTGCAGCTTATGTTTTRCCCATTCTAATGCAGTTGAAATATGCGCAGGGAGACTCAGCACGTGCATTAATATTAGCCCCAACAAGAGAGTTGGCCATGCAAATTACCGAGCATATCCAGATTTTCTCTAAATACACGGATCTGCGTACTGTTGTGGTTTATGGTGGACTTGGACCTAAAACTCAGATTGAACAGATTAAAGCCGGTGTTGATATTATTGTAGCTACACCTGGAAGATTTTTAGATATTTATTTAGCCGGCCATATCAATACCCAATACATAAAGTTTTTGGTGTTAGATGAGGCAGATAAAATGATGGACATGGGCTTTATTGGCTCTATTCATAGGATTTTAGAGATTGTACCTCGTAAAAGGCAGAACCTTTTGTTCTCGGCTACTATGAGTAATCTTGTTCAAAAGATTGCGGGCGACTTTTTAAAACATCCAACTTTAATTGAAGTAGCTGAGCAAGCTACGCCAGCTGCAACGGTTACTCAAACTTTGTACGAAGTGCCTAACTTTAAAACCAAGATCAACCTGCTGCAACACTTAATGAAAAATGATGAGGAGTTTAAACGACTGATCATTTTCTGTAAAACCAAAACGGTAGCCGATAACATTTTTAGTTTCATTGAGCGTAGGTTTGGAGCAGAGGCTGTTAGGGTAATTCATGCGAACAAAGGCCAGAATACCAGGATTAATTCTATAAATAATTTTAAAGAAGGTAATATCCGGGTATTGGTAGCAACTGATGTTGCATCACGAGGTATTGATGTTTCGGAAGTAAGTCATGTGATTAATTTTGATGTTCCAATTATCATTGAAGATTATGTGCATAGAATTGGCCGTACCGGAAGAGCATATTCAAAAGGAGATGCGCTTACCTTTTGTACGCCAGCCGAAAAATATTACATTGAGAAAATACAAAAATTAATAAGACAAGAAATTCCTGTTGTACCTTTGCCGACTGAGGTTTTTGTGGAAGAAACCCCTTATGRGGAGAAGCAAGCCATAAATCGTGCAATAGACGATCAAAAGCGTAAAGAAGATCCTGATTTTAAAGGTGCATTCCATGAGAAAAAATATGCTGCCGCCATTGCAGCTGCTGCAAGAAATAAAACAAATAAGCAGCCTGCATGGAAAAAGAAGAAATTCAAAAAATAGTTAAAGACATTGAAAGTAAAACTGACCCCGCTTAATATTGTTTCAGCCATCTGTTTGGTTATTGCCATAATGCTGCTGATAAATAAGAAAGATGAGGGAAATCCCAAATATGTGGATATTACAGGAATTCTTATTGGGTTTAGCTTTTTAACCGCAGTTGTTGCTTTCATATCAGATCAAATTTTCAGAAGGTTTATTTTAAATCTAAAGAAACTATGGGTTGTAGAAGGCGTGTTAATTATTTTCATCATCATTTTAATATTTATAATAAAAGCTAGTATAAGTTAATGAAGCAAGCAGAAATTAAAATCACCGTTCAATTAGACGATAATAATGTTCCTGATAATATTCTTTGGGAATCTACAGATGCACAAACTCAGGAACAAGTTCCGGTTAAGTCTATGATGCTTGCATTGTGGGATCACAACTATAAGAACTCAATGCGTATTGATCTTTGGACTAAAGACATGCCTGTTGATGAGATGAAACGTTTTTTTTACGAAACGTTGCAAACTATGGGCGATAGTTTTTTAAAAGCTACAGGCGAAACGCTTATAGTAGAAGATTTGCGTGATTACTGTGCGCATTTTGCTGATAAAATGGGGATCAATACTCAAGGATAGATAAAATGAGACTGCAGGGAATTATTGGTTCAGTACTTATGGCCGTAGGAGGGATGTGCCCACTTATGCGTATTCCAATTATTGGCAGCTGGAATTATTTTGATATAGACCAGAGGTTAGCCATTGCTTTTTATGTATTGGTGGTAATTGGATTGATAGGGGCCTTCGCAAATAAAGCCGGACTGATAAAATTGGCCGGTTGGGGAGGAATTGTTTTAGTTCTAATTACCCTGGCTGGCATATACTTTAAGGCACATGATTCATTTGGTTTTCTTCATTTTAAGAAACTAATAAACTTTGGTGCAGGTATGGTAAAATTAAAATGGGGTTGGTATGTTATTGCCGCCGGTGCATTTATATTGATCACTGTAAGAAAACCGAAAGTTGTTTTGGTAAATGAAGGGGTTGAGGTAAAGTAAATTGTTAATTCAAATCGCCCAGCGATTTGTGTTTTCTTTTCCTTTTAAACTGAGTTTGTTTTAGATGTTCGTCACCGCTGATGATGCTGATGTTACCATCAACCTCAAGAATAGCCAATTTTACATCTTTATATTTTTCAATTCCGTGCTCCCTCATGGCTTCTTCAAGTTCCTCGTTGGTAATATCCAACTTGCTGAGTTTGTCGAAATTGAATTTACCATTGTGGATAAGGATTTCAGGATGCTGAGAGATAAAGTCTCTCAGCTTTTTGTTTTTGAACATGAGCTTTTTTAAAGCGTAGTTTAAAGCAAACAAAACGGCTGCAGCAACTAATCCTCCCAATAAGCTTGTGTTGTTACCAACCATAGCATTTTGAACAGCGTTACTGATCAGTAAAATCAATACCACATCAGTAGTGTTGAGCTGTGAAAGCTCCTTTTTGCCGGTTAAGCGAATTGCAACAAGCATAAAGGCATAAACTGCCAGGCTTCTTAAAATGATGTCAAGATATTGATTCATGATCAGGATAGGTTTATTAATACAATATTATTCATATTTAGTTTACAAAACACCTATTTGAATCGAAAATAACCGATTAAAAATTATCTTTGCCACAGTATGCAATTACTACATCAGGTAAAATATTTAATTAAGAAAGAAGTACTGCTGGAATGGCGCTCCAAATATGCACTTAATGGCGTTCTGCTGTATGTAGTATCAACTGTTTTTGTTTGTTTTTTGTCGTTTGTAAGCATAGCTCCAGTTACCTGGAATGCATTGTTTTGGATTATCATGCTTTTTGCTTCCATAAATGCAGTTTCAAAAGGTTTTTTACACGAAAGCAAAGGGCAGCAATTATACATTTATACCATTGCAAGTCCACTTGCACTCATCATTTCCAAAACAGTATACAATGTGCTTTTGATGATGCTTCTTACCCTTATAGCCTTGTTTTTTTACGTGATGGTCTTCGATTATGTGCCTCAGGATCTTGGACTCTACATCATAGCCACGGTATTGGGTAGTTTAAGCTTTTCAACTATTTTTACAATGATTTCAGCAATTGCCTCTAAAGCAGGTAACGGAGGTATGCTAATGGCTATTCTTAGCTTTCCTGTTATTATACCTGTGTTAATTGTACTGATTAAGCTTACAAAAAATGCAATTGACGGCCTGGACAGAAGTGTGAGTTTAGATGAAATTGGCCTGCTTTTGATTATAAATGCACTGGTTGCGGCGGTAACATTACTGCTATTCCCTTATTTATGGAGAGATTGAGCTTTAAAATCCCCTGCCCAGTTATTACCTTTGTTACAATTAAGCCTATATAATGAACAAGATTTGGTGGAAGATTTTAGGGTCGGTATTAGTTTTGTATACCGCCATTGCAGGATTACTATCCGGAGTACCCCATTTGGCCATATTAAATGAGACAATTCGTAACCTGTATTTCCATGTACCCATGTGGTTCGCGATGCTTACATTGTTCTCTATTTCGGTATTCTACAGTGTTAAATATTTATTATACGGAAAGGAATCGGATGATATCAGAGCAATAGAGAGTGTAAATGTGGGGATCATTTTTAGTATACTGGGTCTAATTACAGGCGCAGTCTGGGCTAAATTTACCTGGGGACAGTTCTGGAGTTTTGATGTGAAACAGAATTTTACAGCAGTTGCCATACTTTTATATTTTGCCTATCTGGTACTTAGAAATGCGATTGATGAGCAACAAAAAAGGGCTAAGATATCGGCTATTTACAATATTTTTGCCTTTCCGATGATGGTGGTGCTTATAATGGTATTGCCTCGTTTGTCAGACTCCTTACACCCCGGAAACGGTGGTAATCCGGGCTTTAACAGCTACGATTTAGATAGCCGCATGCGCGCTGTTTTATACCCGGCTTTCATTGGCTGGTCGATAATAGGGTATTGGATTTATACCATTAGATTTAGAATTCGTACAATAGAAAACAAACAAAATTCATAAGATGAAGAAGATCATATTTGCTTTAATGCTGCTATTAAGTTCAGTACAATTATTTGCTCAATCTAATGATGTGGAGATGGCTGATGCTTTACGCAGCAATGGAAAGATATATGTTGTTGTGATCTGCATTGTCATAATTCTTGTTGGTTTATTGATTTATCTATTCTCTCTAGATAAAAGATTAAAAAAAATAGAAAAGAAATCATCTGACAAAAACTAATTTTAAATCGTTTAATCGTCGTTTTTATACCTTTTTAAGGCTAGTGTGTGGCGTACACTAAGTAATTCCGCATTTGTAATAATCGTTTTTTTTAGTGCAATTTTGTACTCATAACTGAGAACTTATTCAAAATTCATAAAAAACAAATAATGGCTAATTCAGCAAATGAGACAAAATTTTTTGCCGACGTGTGTAAAAATTTTGACAGTGCAGCGCAGTTCACTTCCCATCCCGAGGGACTATTAAATCAAATTAAAGCCTGTAACAGTGTGTATCGTTTCCAGTTCCCAATTAGAAGAGGAAATGGATTTGAAGTTATTGATGCATGGCGAGTAGAACACTCTCATCACATGAGCCCAACAAAGGGTGGTATCCGTTACAGTGAGATGGTAAATGAAGATGAGGTAATGGCTTTAGCAGCCCTAATGACTTACAAGTGTGCTATTGTAAATGTTCCTTTTGGCGGGGCAAAAGGTGGTATTTGTATTAATCCTAAGAACTACTCTGTGGCCGAGCTAGAAACTATAACACGCCGCTACACAACTGAGTTGATAAAGAAAAATTTTATTGGTCCTGGTATTGATGTCCCGGCTCCTGATTATGGATCTGGTGAACGTGAAATGAGCTGGATTGCAGATACATATATGACTATGAATCCGGGGCAACTTGATGCTTTAGGTTGTGTTACCGGAAAGCCAATTGCTTTACATGGCATTCGCGGCCGTAAAGAAGCTACCGGACGTGGTGTTGCTTACGCTGTTAAGGAATGCGTTAATGTAGCCGAGGATATGCAAAAGATTGGATTTAAAGCAGGATTAGGCGATAAACGTGTTATTGTTCAGGGCTTAGGAAACGTGGGTTATCATTCAGCTAAATTCCTTTCAGAGTTCGGAGCAACAATTGTTGGTCTTTGCGAGTATGAGGGGGCAATTTACAACGAAAATGGATTAAATATTGATGAAGTTTTTGCTCATCGTAAAAATACAGGATCGATATTGGGATTCCCTGGAGCTACTGATTTCAAAAATTCAATGGAAGGATTAGAGCAACCATGCGATATTTTAGTTCCGGCCGCTTTAGAAAACCAAATTACTGTAAACAACATTCGCAATATAAAAGCAAAAATTATTGCTGAAGGTGCAAATGGGCCAACTACGCCTGAGGCTGAAGAAATATTTACCGAAATGGGAGGGATCATCATACCTGATATGTATTGTAATGCAGGTGGTGTTACTGTTTCTTATTTTGAATGGTTAAAAAACCTCTCGCACGTAGCATTTGGACGCATGGAAAACCGTTATGCAGAGAATTCTAATGCCAACTTAATCAATACCCTAGAAAATCTTACTGGTAAAAAG
>NZ_JBFTNT010000130.1:0-12279 GCF_056397585.1 Pedobacter sp. 05L430
AATAAGGCCTCTGAAACATCGTAAGAGAAAAAGCCGTATTGATTTATTGTTTTTCCTAATGGATAATTTCGGATAAAGTCCGGATGAAAATACAAAGCGATACCTTCATAGCTTTCTACGTCTTCCGGTGAAAAAACAATTTGTTTTGGTTTCAAAAATGCTAATCCGCCTTCTTCAAAATCGTAATATCCCTGTCCGTATTTTATGTGTCCTGTAAATGTAGGCTTAAAGGAAATCTTGTAGAAATCAAGACTTACTTTTTGCCCTTTTGGAAACATTTCAATCGAAACATTATTATAGTCAACCAATGCAATCAGCGGGTGCAATGGTGCAGGAAATCCCAATATCCGCACCAATTGCGATATACTTTTAATGTGATTGATATTAGATTGTTGTTGCATTTTTGGTTTACGAATTTAATCAATTTTGTTTTGACGGACGAATAACAATATCGCCAATTTCAACATCGTTAGGTTGGCTTATTGCATAAATTACAGCATTGGCAATAGCTATGGGATCTATGGCAATCTGTTCCATTCCCTTTTGGACAGCTGTTTTCATTTCTTCATTTTTTATGTTGTTTGCAAAATCTGTTTTCACAATTCCGGGCGAAATGCCTGTAATGCGTATGTTTCCATCTGACTCTTGACGAAACGCCTCTGCAATCGTGCGAATGGCATTTTTAGTTCCTGCATAAACGCCCTGCATTGGGACAATCTTTATTCCTGAAGTAGAAATGATATTAACGATATGTCCCGATCGTTGTTGTTTGAAAATAGGAATTGCAGCGGCCATCCCATACAAAACGCCTTTCAGGTTAATGTCGATCATTTCTTCCCAACCGTCAATATCCAATTCGTCAATACGGCTTAATTGACTGACACCTGCATTATTTACAACGGCATCTAATTTTCCATATTGCTCAACTGCCGTATTTACCAACCTAACTAGATCGGCTTTATCCTTTACATCAATTTGAGCAAAGGTGGCTTCACCACCTTTATTTTTAACTTCTTCAACAAGTTGTTGTAATTGTTCTGTTCGTCTTGCACCCAAAACAACCTTGGCACCATTTTTTGCTAATTCTATTGCAATGGCTTTGCCCATTCCGCTGCTTGCACCTGTAATGGCTACAACTTTCCCTTTAATATTTTCCATTGCTGTTCGTTTTTATTTGTCTATTTGTTTTTCTAAAAATTCCGGATAGCGGTCGCCCACAAGTGTAATTCCATTTACTGTTGTGTCAATTTTTGCAAGTTCATCGGTTGTTAATACAATATTTGTACTGCCAATGTTTTCCTCTAAACGATGCAATTTTGTAGTCCCGGGGATTGGTGCTATCCAAGGCTTTTGAGCTAAAAGCCAGGCCAATGCTAATTGTCCGGTCGTAACATTCTTTTGTTTAGCAATCTCAGAGAGTGCGTCCACTAAAGCCAGATTTGCCTTTATATTTTCTTCGCTGAAACGAGGAATAATGTTTCTACGGTCGATATCCTCTAATTTTTTGTTTATTACACCTGTAAGGAAGCCTTTACCCAAAGGACTGAAGGGAACGAAACCAATTCCTAACTCTTCCAAGGTTGGTATGATTTCATTTTCTGGCTCACGCCAAAACAAAGAGTATTCGCTTTGTAATGCTGTTACAGGTAGAATTGAATGTGCTCTTCGAATAGTTTTAACACTTGCTTCCGATAAACCGAAATATTTTACTTTGCCTTCCTGTATCAGGTCTGTCTAAACCTACCGCTGGTCTGGCATCCTTACAACCAAATTTTGTGGCGATTACTACGTCTTTTCTATAAGGCTGTAATGCCTCGCCAACAATTTCTTCATTGGTGTAAGGTCCGTAGGCTTCTGCGGTATCAAAAAATGTAATACCTCTTTCAACTGCGTTGCATAGTAGTGTGATGGCATCTTTTTTATCAAGACCCTTGCCATCCAAGAAGTTTAAACCCATACAGCCAAAGCCTAATGTGGAAACTTCTAATCCACTATTTCCTAATTTTCTCTTTTGCATAATCCTTTATTTAATTATTTCTAAAACTGACTTAAATTTCAAGTACAAAATTCTTGATTGTCGCGCTGTAAAAAGTAGTTGGATTGGTAATTGTTGTAGTCAGATTTTCAAACGTTTTTTAAACACTATAAATTAATCCGATGCCTTTATCTAACGATTTGATGGCTGTCAGATCATCGGCAGACAACTCTAAGTCAAGTGCATTGAAATTTTCATTAATCCTTTTCATATTTGCTGATTTCGGAATAACCACGACTTCTTTTTGGATTAAACATCGCAGAACCACTTGGGCGATATTCGTGTTATATTTGCTTGAGAGCATAACAACAAGTTAATGGAAATCTGCCAGCACATGCAGTTTACTCCTGAGGTTTTCGTCGCGGAAAGGAATATCTGGAGGTATATTATTGAATCATCAGGGTGATAAATTCAATTTATTGTATCTTCCTAAAAAAAACAAATGAAGAAAACCAAACTACTAATTCTAACTCTGTTTATTGCCAATTTCAGTTACGCACAAACCGCTCTAATGGATAGTTTAATTCAAAAAAACTACTCCACCTTTAAAAAAAACAATAACAACACTTTCGAAGGAAAAGGATGGATTACCCTACAGGATGAAATCAGCAAAAACAATTCTGTGTTATTGGGCGAGCTGCATTTCACCGATGAAGTCCCTTACTTCACAAATGCGATTATTAATAATATTAAGTTCGACAACTATATTCTAGAAATTGATCCATATACAATCAACACAATATCAACAAAAATTAAATCCTTATCCTCAGCTGAACTGGACAAATTCCGTAATGAATCAGGTTCAGCTTTATCTTTTTTACAAGGTGAAGCTGAGTTTGATTTATTCAAAAACATACTTCAGCAGAATATCAAACTATATGGAGCTGATCAAATTAGTTTATTTTCAGACCGATTACTGCTTTCGGAATTGAGGAAACAAACCAAAAATGCTAAAGCAAAAGAAATTTATAAGCAGATGATCGCTAATTCCGCTGCTTATGACACAAAAAATAACACCACATTCTATTTGTTCTCTGACGATTGTTTGGCAAAAATGAATGCATTGAGTACTCTGAATTTATCAGCCAACGAGAAAGAGCAGCTTGAAGCACTAAAATTAAGCAGGGAACTATATTTAAGTCGAATTCACCCTTTAAGAGTTCAATACATGAAGCACCTGGTTCTTGAAAAACTACCTGAATGGAAAGACAAGAAGAATCTTTTCAAATTTGGTGCTAATCACCTGCCTAAAGGAGAGAGTTTAATGGAAGTATTCGATATTGGAAACCTGGTTTCCAATATCGAAGAGGCAAATTACCGGAAGTCATTACACATTATGCTCATCGGAAAAGAAGAAGGTGAAACATTGGCTGATTTAGATCAATATAAATCTTTCTTAACCGTCGTAAAAGATGACAATTGGTATACCTATGATTTAAGCCCCTTGAAACAAGCAATCTCTAAAAAGAAGCTTAAAGTAGAGAATTTGGAGCTGGAAAGAATTATAAAAGGTTACGACTATTTGGTTTTCATTCCAAACATAACTAAAACCCCAAAAAGAGGCAGGAAAGACTATTAAATCTGATCAAGAGCCGGCTGTTTTATAGCACAGACGGCTTACTTGGGTGAAGCCCGCTCATAACACCCAAAGAAAATGAGGTTCAGCAGAAATACTTTGAACACAGTTTGAAGAATATTTAGGCGTTAGAAAGATATAAAAAACCGGAATCGAAGTGTTCGATCCCGGTATGTACCGATCAGCGGGACTACTTTGAATATTTAAAAGCCTTTTTATTACTTATTGAGCCTATAGTGGAAGATTTGAAAGTTAAAGGTTTTATAAAATAGCTGCTCTGGATTCTTAGTTTTTTTTCTAGACATAATCTTGCTTTTATTTTGTCTTCAGCATTTTCGAGTTCCGAGAAAAATGCCCGACCTCAAGGGCGCAAGATTCTTTTGTGTATACAAAAGTACATCTTGCAAAACACCCGCGTGGTTAAAGTATTCCTGTAGGTCGCTCGAATTTGTGGATATTTACTTTTGTTGGTTCTCTGGAAAACCAGAATTTTTAATTGCACTTTTGGTATAGGAATAGAGGCAATTATCTACCGCGAGTTCATCCTTAATTCCCGGTAATAACTGAGGAGCCAGGCTTGATTCTTGTTCTTGAGGCAAATGCTTTCTTCGGTCTGATCATAATCAAAGTTTTGATAAGCAAAAGTGATGGGTTAAGAAACAGGAAGATGGTACTCCCGAAGTTAAGAACCTTTATAAAGTATCAAATAAAACTTATGAAAATTTATAACTGCTGCCAGCAGTATGTTTAAAATGGGAAATTCAATTTATGCAAAGGCGTAACACAAACAAAAATAACAGAAAAAAATGAGATTACTATTTTTTGGACTTTTAACATTACTTACCACAAATTCCTTTGCCCAAGGCAATGGACAGTTTGTAAAAGAACATCAATCAAATTGCAAAATATGGTTAGATGAACCGACAACCGCAGACAGCCTAATTTGGAATGGCAATTGCAAAAACAATTTTGCATCCGGAGCTGGCTTTTTGCAATGGTTTCAAAATAATAAATTGGCAGCTACCTACAAAGGTGAAATGAAGCAAGGAAAATTTGACGGGAAAGGAAAATTTGAAATTATTGGATATGCCAGTTTTGAAGGAACTTTTATCAACGGTTCCTTAAACGGAAAAGGTGCAGCCTATTTCAACAACGGCGGTAAAACCATTGGCAATTTTGTAAATGGTGATTTTTTAAACCTAGATGATCAATATCTACCTCTCCTTAAAAAACAAACTTTAGCCCTTAAAAACACGGCTGAGACTTATGGCAACATCAGCAAAGATGATAACCTTTTCTATTACGTACTCGCTCCTAAAAACCCAATACGGGCGGTTTTAGTTCTATTTCCATCAACAGGCGAAACGGCAGAAAATGTAATCAGCTGCAATAAATTTTTGATGCAACAAGCATACGATAAAAATATTCTGTCGGTAGTAGTGAGTGCAAACTACAACAACACATTAGATACGGATACAACATCAAAACGTTTTTTTGATACCGCTTTTGAAGATATTGTAACAAAGTATAAAGCTCCAAAAAATAAATTTATTTTAAGTGGACTTTCGTTAGGCGGGATGAACGCACTGCAATACACCGAAATGTCTCACAATGCAAAATACATCACTTACTTAACACCATTGGCAGTAATTGGTGTAGATCCACCAGTAGATCTAATAGATTTATACAACGGCGCAAAAAATGCAATTGTTAAGTACGAAAAAGAAGGGGATAAATTATCTCAAAGTAAAAAAATAGCATTGCAGGAAGACCATTTTCTGGTAAATGAATTTAAAAAACAGTATGGCGGGTCGCCAGACGAGTTTCCTGAAAAATATGTGGAAGGTTCGATGTTTACAAGAAGCAGAGACGATGGCGGCAATGCAAAATATTTGATCACTGTTCCTGTTAGATTATACTGTGACCCAGATATAGTTTGGCAACTTAAAAACAAAGGCAGGACCTATTATGATTTGAATGCTGCCAATCTTTCGGCAATGACAAATTTTTTAATGCAAAGCGGAAATAAAAAAGCAGAATTTATTCCCGCCATTGGGAAAGGTTTTAGGGTCGACGGAACAAGACATCCACATTCTTGGTCAATTGTAGAACCTACGGATTGTATCAAATGGATCTTGGATTTGGCTAAGTAAAAGTATACAATGTCGGTTTTATACAAGCTAGAAGCTGGTTTTAAATATATTTTCGAATGAATTTAAAGGTATGACCACGCTCATCAAATATTTTGCATTCGCCATACTCCTATTGGTTGTAGTCGGTATTTCAATAAAAAGAACCATCAATCAATCAACAGCACTACCAGAACGAGGTTGTTTTGTAAATTACATTCCAATTGATACTGCTCAAAAAGAGATTATTTTTCCACGATTAGCTGGCCATCTATTAAGTTATACAGGAGACGGTAAAGCATTGTTTACAACTATAACGAATAACTTTTCAAGGCCCATTTCAATGAAAGAGTGGCTGGCTTTGAAACAAAAGCCAAACAAACAAATCGCTGTTAAATCGACCTTAATAGAAGCTAGAGGAACGGTTAAAGCAAATGGTAATAAGTTGGTTTTTGAAAGTGATAAACCAGGCTTTCATAAAGTATTTTTGATAGACCTTTTTAAGGGAAATATCACTAAACTTAATGATGTAAAGACACACGATAAGTATGCTATTAGCACCTGTGATCCGAATCTGTAAACATATTAATTATGGTTTATAATTTACAAGCTTTTATTTGCCGACAAAGTGATGCCATACCACTTACAACGCATCATAAAAAAGCCATTTAAGTTAATCTCGAACAAGGATTATGTTTAATACCTATGACCGTTGACTTATCTGACCAAATCAATAAGGATCTGCAATTGGCAAACCTAGCTGTGTTCTCTTACCTCACTGAAAATCGAAAATAAGCCTTTATTCGACGATTTGAAAATCGCCTAAAAACAAAAAAGCCCTTTAAGATATCTTAAAGGGCTCACAGGTCCCGTGAGCGCACTGATTTCGAACTACATTTTAATGGATTGACCGAATTTAAGAGTTTGATTTTCGAAAGAAGAGCAATTGGAATCCACAATTAAGATTTAGCCGGAAGAAATCAAAAATTGACAAATATCGGGTAATTGGATTTTAAAGGGGTAAGATGTTGATTAGAAATAATGAAAGTTTGTTGATAAATAACAACTCGATGAGTGATGTGAAATCTCACGTTATTACGTTAAGGAGTTACATTATTTAACCCGTATATGTAATAACATTGTTAATGGAATTTCAAAAAAATGAAGCTAAAAAAATGCCACTTCGCAAGAGGCCTATCTTGATAGTGGATAATTTAAATAGAAGTTTCGGTACAGGACCGTATATAAAGGCAATGCTAGAATATTCTTTAAGTGGAAATCAACCGTCAAAATTCCGAAACGAGGATGAGCTTATTGACCGGACTTTACCGAATTTAACTAACCTCTATGAGATTTATCAAAAAGGCAACATTACACAGAAGCATACCCTGATGAGGGGGGTGTTCAAAGATAATCTGGTATGGGGTGATGGTATGTTTAGAACCGCTTTTATTGACCCAACGTTTAATGATAACATACTGAAAGTCAAGCAAAAAGGGTTGCTTTTTAATGAGCAACCCTTTAAGGTTTTGGGCTTGAGCCCGGTTAGTACCCAGCGCCGGAGTCGAACCGGCACGGTTTCCCACAGGTGTTTGAGACCAGCGCGTCTACCAATTCCGCCAGCTGGGCATTTGCTTATTCAGCGGGATGCAAATGTATCAATTGAATAACTAATTACCAAGACTTATTTAAATTATCTTCTTTAAGTTTTTTATCTACCCAAAAAGGGGCAAATGGCACTAATGATGCAAACCCTATGAGTACCACCTTTTTAAAGCTCCATTTATACTCTTGCCATGCCATAATTAAAAAAACAATGTACAGCACAAATAAAAGGCCATGAGCCCAACCTGTGTATTTCACAGCCAAAGGCATATCAGCCCAGTACTTTAGGGGCATAGCAATAAATACCAGCAAGATGTAAGAAATTCCCTCAGCAACGGCAACTTTTCTAAAAATGGATAATGTGTTCATATATATGGATTTGCGGCAAAGGTATCCAAACAATCATTGTAAAAAAGTAGCATTTTACTTTTTTACAATGATTTAACAGCCAGCCTTATATATTGGCAGCTTTAGCAATACTTTCTCTAAGTCTTAACAAATACTTAGTACGATAATACAAGTCCTTTATTGCAATAAGTGTTTTATCCTGCTCCGCTGAAGTCTGACCTTCAAAAGAAGTTGTAAGTGATAAAATTTCATCCGACAACCCCTTCTCTACTCCATTAACATCTTCCTTTAGACTTGCCAGCTTCACAGGGTCGGGATCAAATTGCAAATCCATTAATGCCTCATTAATATCCATCATCTCCATTAAAAAACTTTGGGGCAGAACATAGTTCTCACCTTCCTTTAATAAGCCTTTCAATTCCAGAACATAATGTAATCGCTTCTGCGGATCACTTAGAACCTGATATGCTTTATTATTTACCGTACTCAATTCCAATACCTCAGCCTGTTTCTCATCGCTTTCATTAATATAAAAATCAGGATGATACTTCTTACTAAACTCATAAAACTTTTGCTTTACGAGGGCCACATCAGGATTAAAGCTTAATGGTAAGCCATAAAATGCAAAATAGTCTGTCATAAGGGCTTAATGCATTACAGCCTTAAATATGTCGTTGCCGAGCACAAAAACCATCAACGACAACAGCAGGACAAAACCAACTATCTGGGCACGCTCCATAAACTTATCGCCAAGAGGCTTTCCTTTGATCATCTCTACAATCAGGAATACAACATGTCCCCCATCCAAAGCAGGTATTGGTAACAGGTTCATAAATGCCAAAGCAATAGAAATAAAGCCTGTAGAAGCCCAAAATCTCATCCAGATCCACTCTCCGCCATAAACTTTACGMGCGATTTCTACAGGGCCCGAAAATGCTTTGTTTGCCTGGATTTTACCTGTAACTACTTTCCAGATTCCTTTAGCATTATCACTAAAAGTTTTCCATGCCTGATTTGCTCCTATTGGAAGAGCAGCAAACAGACTATAATTAATTGTTTGTTGTTTTATCTCATCTATGTTAAATCCGATACCAATAGTTCCGGCACTGTCCACAGGAATAGTATAAGTTAACTTTTCAGTACCACGATTAATTATAAAAGACACTGGTTTTTTCTTGTGCTTCTGAAGCTCATCTCTAACATCTGCATTAAATCGAACAGGTGTATTATTTACAGCAACAATTCTATCACCTTTTTTTAATCCTGCTTTGAGTGCGTTGCCAAACACGCTATCTACTGTAGAAGTTAACAAGGGTGCCCTGCTAATAAACGCTTCAATTCCTAAATCAGAAACCTTATTTAAGATATTCTCAGGCACTTTGATATCCAGGGTTCTGTCTCCACGGATAACCGTTAAATTTGTGTTTCCGAGCAAAACCTTTGAACTGATCAATTCATCAAAGCGAATCACCTTGTTTCCATTAACAGCAATTACCTTATCTCCCTTTTGAAGCCCGATTTCTTTACCGATACTTCCGGGATTAATACCATTCTGTGCAGAACTGTTAGGAATAAATGTTTCGCCGTATTTAAATGTAAGCATCCAGAAAATCAGGATACCAACAACTATGTTGACAATAACACCGCCAAGCATCACTATTAAACGTTGCCAGGCTGGTTTAGACCTAAATTCCCAAGGCTGCGCCGGCTGATTCATTTGTTCGGTATCCATAGATTCATCTATCATACCTGCTATTTTAACATAGCCGCCTAATGGTAACCAACCGATGCCGTACTCACAATCCCCTTTCTTAAAACTAAACAACTTAACACCCCAGGCATCAAAAAACAGGTAAAACTTCTCTACCTTAATTCCAAAAGCCCGTGCCGCAAGAAAATGTCCTAATTCGTGTAAAATAACTAATATCGATAATCCCAGAAGTAACTGGGCCGCCATAATCAATCCGCTCATATATGATTTTAAATGTTTCTAAATTTGACTGTAAAAAACTTATTTTGTTACCAGCTCGCCCGCAAATATACGTGTATGCTGGTCGGTTTCTAAATAATTATTAAGAGTTGGTGTCGCTATAAAGCTGATATCAGACATACATTGTTCTATTATATCGCTCATTTCCAGGAAACCAATCTGATTTTGTAAAAAGGCATTTACTACCACTTCATTGGCAGCATTGATGATGCAAGGCATATTTCCTGCTCTGCGTAAAGCCTCAAATGCGAGGTCAAGATTTCTAAAAGTACCTCTGTCAGCCTTTGAGAACGTCAGCTCCGGATAATCCATAAAGTTGAAACGTTTAAAATTGCTGCTTATTCTTCCTGGATATGCAAAAGCATAATGAATTGGCAATTTCATATCAGGAAGACCCATCTGAGCCTTCATAGAGCCGTCATTAAACTGCACCAGCGAATGTACGATAGATTGAGGATGTACAATCACATCAATCTGATCTACATTCAAATCAAACAGCCATCTCGCTTCAATAACTTCTAGGCCTTTATTCATTAAAGATGCCGAATCAATGGTGATCTTAGCACCCATTACCCAGTTGGGGTGTTTAAGCGCCTCGGCTTTGGTAACATTAGCTAAAAAAGCACGTTCCTTCCCTCTAAATGGCCCACCCGATGCAGTTAAATAGATTTTTTCAATTGTATCAACTGCCTCACCTACCAGGCACTGGAAAATTGCAGAATGCTCAGAATCTACAGGTATAATTTTTACCCCATGTTGCTTTGCTAAACTAGTTATCAAATCACCGGCAACTACCAGCGTTTCTTTATTAGCCAGGCCAATATCTTTTTTAGCTTCAATAGCAGCAATAGTTGGTTTTAAACCAACAGAACCTACTATTGCAGTAAGTACTAAATMTGTCTCTGCTAAACTAGCTGCTTCACACAACGCTGCTTCACCTGCTAAAACCTTGATACCTGTAGCTGATAAAGCTGCTTTTACGGATTTATATTGACGCTCGTCGCCAATAACAACCATTAAAGGTTTAAACTTTAATGCCTGGGCAATCAATAGATCAGCGTTTGATTGTGCTGTAAGCGCTGTAACCTTATACAACTCCGGATTTGCCTCAATAACTTCTAAGGCCTGTGTTCCTATTGAACCGGTTGCGCCTAAAATGGATATGTTTTTCAATTTATAAAACTACTTAAATTATCAGCAATCTTTCTGTCGTTCGATAATCTTGGAACCTTATTCTGTCCGCCAAGCTTACCCTGGCTACGCATAAAGTTCACAAAGGCATCTTTCTGTAAAGAACGAATGATCAGTGGTTGCAGTATTTTCCCCTCAATGAGGTCAAAATAGTAAATATTCTTCTTTTGTAGTGCTTCATCTACTTTTTTACTGAAAGCCTCAAGATTCTTAGGAGGATTAAAAAACTCCACAAACCACTCGTGGTAAGGCAATTCGCCGTGTTTCGTTTCCACCTGAGGAGCTACAGTAAATTCTGTGATACCCACACCTTCCAGGTTAGCTACGGTAAGTAAAGCATGTTCTACCTCTTCGCCAATTACATGTTCTCCAAAAGCTGAAATAAAATGCTTAATACGTCCTGTCACCAATATTTTATACGGGTTTTTAGATACAAACTTAATTGTATCTCCGATGCTATAACCCCATAACCCGGCATTTGTATTGAGTATCAAAGCATAATTCTTTTCCAGCTCCACATCTTCCAGACTAACTCTCAAAGGGTTATCATTATAATACTCGTCTGCAGGAATAAATTCATAAAATATACCTGCATTTGCCAGCAGTAACAGACTTTTATCCTGCTGACTATCCTGATAAGCAATAAATCCTTCGGAGGCAGGATAAGTTTCAATTGTATCGATTTTCTTGCCTATGCTTTCCTCAATTTTAGCCCTATAAGGTTCGTAATTAACCCCGCCGTATACAAACAGGCTAAAGTTTTTAAAAATATCTTTAATCTTTTTGCCTCCGGATTTCTGTGCAAGCCTGTCAAAATACATTTGTACCCATGGCGGTATGCCCGAAATCAGGGTCATATCTTCATTAATGGTTTCTTCTACTATTGCATCAACCTTTTGCTCCCAATCTTCAATACAATTTGTGGCATAAGAAGGCAGACGATTTCTCTGTAAATAACCTGGAACAAGATGGGCTACTATACCTGATAACCTACCTACGTTAATTCCATTTTTTTTACTCAGCACAGGGCTTCCCTGCAAAAAGATCATCTTACCATTAACAAAAGCGGTGTTACCGGTTTCGTGAATGTAGGTAAGCAAGGCATTCCGGGCAGCTTTAACATGCTCGGGCACCGATTCTTTAGAAAGTGGAATGTATTTAACGCCCGATGTGGTACCAGAGGTTTTTGCAAAATAAAGGGGTTTTCCTTTCCACATTACATCAGGTTCACCTGCCACTACCCTTTCAATATAAGGTCGTAACTCTTCGTAATCCCTAACAGGAACCGCCTTTTTAAAATCCTCATATGTTTTTACAGAGGCAAAACCATGATCCTTACCAAAAGCCGTACTTTTTGCAGAATCAATGAGTTGGCTTAAAGTTCCCTTCTGTGCTCCCACTGCAT
>NZ_JBFTNT010000131.1:0-18287 GCF_056397585.1 Pedobacter sp. 05L430
ATAGAATAGTTGCTGTCAGTTGCCTCATTATTTAAAAAGTCTACCATTTTTTTAAACGCATCATAACCATAATAATCATCTGCGTTGATTACGCAAAAAGGCTCTTTAATGGCGTTTCTGCCAGATAGAATGGCATGAGCAGTTCCCCATGGTTTTTCGCGGTAAATTTCCTCTTCAATGCCAAATTGTTTCAAATCGAAATTTTGGAATACATAATCAGTTTCAATTTTACCATTTAGTTTAGGTTCAAATATGGCTTTAAAGTTTTCTACAAATTCTTCTTTGATGATGAAGACTACTTTGCCGAATCCAGCTTTAATTGCATCGTATATAGAATAATCAATAATTGTTTCTCCATTGGGGCCAAAGCCATCAATCTGTTTCATGCTGCCATAGCGACTTGCCATACCAGCTGCTAATATTAATAAGGTAGGTTTTTTCATGCAGCGAAAATAATGATTCAATTTATATTCAATGTAAAAAGTGAGATAGTTTTTTCATTAGTCTGATAACGGTTCTCAATGTATCGCATGGATATTGAGGTAGTTAAAATCCAAATATTCCCTTTCCGCCGCTGCTGCGAGGTTTTTTCCCTGTAAGCATACCAAATAATCCCCGCACTATTTCTTTTCCTATTTGTCTGGTTATAGTTGCGCCCATTACCTGTTCAACTAAACTCTTCTCACCTTTTTTAGGAGCCTCTTCTTGTTTTGTTTCTTCTTCCTCGGTTAGTTTATCATTTACACGTTTGGTTAAGATTTCATAGGCGCTCTCAGGATCAATTGATTCCTGGTATTTAGTAGTAAGCTCGCTTGATTGGACAAGGTTATTATAATCCGCCGCACTGAGTGGTCCCATGATTGCTCTTGGAGGTGTAAGCATAGTTGCTGCCACTTCTGTAGGGATACCTTTTTCGTTCAACACTGTTATCAAAGCCTGTCCGGTTCCTAATGAAGTCAACATTTTGTCGATCTCGTAGAATTCGGATCTTGGATAAGTATTTACAGTCTTTTTAAGCGCATCAACATCATTTGGTGTAAATGCTCTCAAAGCGTGCTGAACACGATTTCCTAGTTGAGATAATACACTCTCAGGGACATCACTAGGGGCTTGAGTACAGAAAAATACACCTATACCTTTTGATCTGATCAATCTGATAATAGTTTCTATCTGTTCCAGAAAAGCTTTTGAAGAATTTTTAAATAACAAATGCGCCTCATCAAAAAAGAAAACCAGCTTAGGTTTATCTAAATCTCCAACTTCAGGCATGCTATAAAAAATTTCTGCAAGTAAACTTAACAGGTAAGTAGAATAAAGCACCGGCTGATTTTGGACATCTGAGATATTGAGCAAACTGATTACTCCTTTACCGTCGGTTTTAGTAAAAAGATCTTCGATGTCAAATGAACGTTCGCCAAACATAGCGCTCAGTCCCTGTTGCTCAATGGTAACGATCTTTCTTAATATTGTTCCTGAGGTGGCAGTGGATATTTTACCATAAGAACTTTTAATCTCTTCGGCACCTTGCCCTTCGGCCAGGTATGAAACTAATTTTTTAAGATCATTAAGATCAATAATTGGTAGTTTGCTATCATCAGCATACTTAAAGATCACAGCTAAAACACCTGCCTGTGTATCATTTAGATCGAGGATTTTAGACAGTAGGGTAGGCCCAAATTCAAGAACAGTAGCCCGCATTTGAGCGCCTAATTTGCCAGATAAGGAAAAAATCTCGACAGGGAATCCAGAAGGATTAAAAGGCTTGCCCAGTTGACCTGCTCTTTCCTCTATTTTTGGATTGATTGGTCCTGGCTGATTAAGGCCTGATAAATCGCCCTTTACATCAAGCATAAATACCGGTACACCTGCATCAGACAATTGTTCTGATAGCAACTGCAATGTGCGGGTTTTTCCTGTCCCTGTTGCACCTGCAACAAGTCCATGCCTATTCATCATTTTTAAAGACAAATTAACTTCAGCTTCAGCGATTACTTGCCCATCCAGAATACCAGCTCCAAGATATATGTATGAACCACTTGGTGTATAAGAGGCCTTAATTTTTTCTGTAAATTTTGCGGATTGATCACTCATAGGAAAAGATAGTTTTTATAAAAGTAAGAAAAGCACCCGAAATACAAACAAAAGAAAGGGTGTATCATAGTTCATGATACACCCTTTTAAAAATAAGGTTATTTAAAACTACTTCTTATAAGTAAAGTCGTGATCTTTTTTAATGTTCAATAAAGAATGATAAATGAGGTTGATCACATTGTCAACATCTTCTTTATGAATCATTTCAACTGTGGTATGCATATACCTTAATGGTAAAGAAATTAATGCAGATGGAACACCTCCGTTAGAATAAGCAAAAGCATCAGTATCTGTACCGGTTGAGCGGGATGATGCCTGACGTTGGAAAGGGATATCATTCTTCTCAGCTGTTTCAATAAGCAATTTGTTTAAATTTGTTTGAACAGCAGGTGCATAAGAAACTACCGGACCTTTGCCACAAGCCAAATCTCCCTGAGTGATCTTATTGATCATTGGGGTAGTGGTATCATGAGTAACATCAGTAATTATAGCCACGTTAGGTTTAATTCTGTGGGCTATCATTTCGGCTCCCCTTAATCCAATTTCTTCCTGTACTGAGTTTACAATGTAAAGCCCAAAAGGTAATTTCTTTTTATTTTCCTGAAGCAGTCTGGCAACTTCGGCAATCATAAATCCACCGGCTCTGTTATCCAGTGCACGGCCAACATAATAGCGGTCGTTTAATACCATAAATTCATCTTCATAGGTAATTACGCAACCTACATGAATACCAAGTTTTTCAACTTCTTCTTTAGATGTACATCCACAATCAAGGAAGATGTTTTTTAACGCCGGAGCCTCCTCTTTCTCGCCACCGCTACGGGTGTGAATAGCAGGCCATCCAAATACGGCTTTAACCAAACCGTTGTCGGTGTGTATGTTTACGCGCTTAGAAGGAGCTATCTGATGATCTGACCCTCCATTGCGGATTACATAAATTAAGCCATCAGGAGTGATATAATTAACAAACCAGGAGATCTCATCGGCATGAGCCTCAATAACTACTTTGAAATCTGCTTTGGGATTAATCACACCAACTGCAGTCCCGTAATTATCGATGAAACTTTCATCTATATATGGTTTTAAATAATCTAGCCATAATTTTTGACCAGGGTATTCGAAACCTGTTGGAGATGGGTTATTGATATATTTTTCAAAAAATTGAAGCGATTTTTTATTTACTACACTTACGTGTTTCTTTTTATCTTCTTTTTTCTTTGCCATTGTATATTTTTTATTCTAAACAAATATAGAAACTACTGCCTAAGCACCAAGTTAATTATTGAGTTCTAACTCCATAATGACAAAGTCGATACCGTTATTTGTAGAAAATTTGTCTGTTTGAACGAAGCCGAATTTGTTATAAAAAGGGATGGCCGAAACGCGCGCATTGCACCATAGCTTTGCAGCTCCAAGGGATTTAACATAGTTAATTATATGATCCAATAATAATGATCCATATCCTTTTCCCTGCGACTCCACAATTGTCGCGAATTTTCTGAATTGATAAACATTGCCCGAATTGAACAAAGAAACTATAGAAGTTAGTTGGTTATTTGCAAATAGCCCAAAATGGATTCCATCATTATCATTAGCCAACTTTATAGCATCAAGAGGTAGGTCTGGATACATAACTTCATGTCTTATCCTCCAGGTTAAATCAGGTCTGATTTGTTCAATTTGAATTTCCTGCATCAATGTTAATCTTTATTTTACCACTATAAAACTTGTATATGCAAATGTTTAGAACAATAACGGCCCCGCATCCCCAGCAGAATAATGGCCACTTACCCTGTTCCCAAAGCCATAAACCTAAGGCGGAACCAAAAGATGCTCCAACAAAGCTCACAGACATAAACACAGTGTTTAAACGATTACGAGCTTCCGGTAGTATAGCATAGATCCGGGTTTGATTGGTTACATGGATAGCTTGCTGACCAATATCTATTAAAATAATACCAGCTACAAATAGGTAAAGGTGGCTGCCGGTAAAGTAAAAGGCAGCAATGCTAAGTAATTGCAGAATTAACCCGACCAGCAGATTCTTACGAGGGTTTTGGCCACCACTAAACTTTCCAACTAATGGCGCGGCTAAAGCTCCTGCAGCACCAGCAATGCCGAAAAGACCTATCTGCAGCGTTTGAAGATTAAATGGGGGATTGGCAAGGAATAATACCATCGTTGTCCAGAACGCGCTGAGTATAGAGAAAGCCAGAAAGTTTATAATAGAAGCTTCGCGTAGTACGGGCTCAGTTTTTATGTAATACCACATAGATGACATTAATTCATTATAAGTGCCTTTAAATGACGGTCTGCTTTGTGGAAAGCGTCTGGCCATAAGCAGTAATAAAAGGAAACATATGCCAGCAGCCATAAAATAAACTGTTCTCCATCCCCATAAAAATCCTATACTTCCACTAACTGCTCTTGATGCAAGGATGCCAATAAGTAAGCCGCTCATAATTATACCTACCGTAGGACCACGATCTTGGTCTGAACTAAGATTTGCAGCCATTGGTAAAACAAGCTGAGGAATAATGGAGCTTGCGCCAATTAATACACAAGCAATTTCCAATAATAAGAAGGAGTGGGCAAAAGCTGCCAACAGCAATGCCCCAATAGCAAGACATGTTATTAAAAGTATTTGTTTCTTCCTTTCAAACATATCACCCAAAGGAACCAATAGAAATAGTCCTAGGGCATAGCCAGCTTGTGTTAGGTATGTAATTTTACCGGCATGGCTCTCTGTTAAACCAAACTCTTTAGCGATTAAAATAACCAGAGGCTGGCAGTAATAAATATTTGCCACGATAAGCCCTGTACAAAAGGCCATCAATAGCACATCAGTACGACTAAGTTTCATTTATAGAGGGATATTTCCGTGTTTTTTACGAGGTCTGTTTACAACTTTGTTCTCTAACATTTTAAATGCCTTTATTAGTTTAGACCTGGTTTGGGCAGGTTCTATAACCTCATCTACAAAGCCACGTTCTGCGGCTCTGTAAGGATTAGCAAAAATATCTGAATAGAGCTTTTCTTTCTCCAGCCATTTTTCTTCAGGGTGCTCTGCGCTGGTAATTTCCTTCTTGAAAATTATTTCGGCAGCACCTTTTGCACCCATAACTGCAATTTCTGCAGTAGGCCATGCATAGTTTAAGTCGGCTCCAATATGTTTAGAGTTCATCACATCATATGCACCACCATAGGCTTTTCTTGTAATTACAGTAATACGGGGTACAGTTGCTTCACTAAAAGCATATAATAATTTAGCGCCATTGGTAATAATTCCATTCCATTCCTGGTCTGTACCTGGCAAAAAACCGGGAACGTCCTCGAAAACAAGCAATGGGATATTAAAGCAGTCGCAAAAGCGTACAAATCTGGCGGCCTTTGTTGAAGCATGATTGTCCAATACCCCAGCAAGATAAGCAGGCTGATTAGCAACAATACCTATACTTCTTCCTGCCAAGCGGATAAATCCGACCACAATATTTTCTGCATAATCTTTATGTACTTCTAGAAAGCTATCTGTATCGGCCACTTCGCTTATTATAGACCTAACATCATAAGGCTGATTCGAATTCTCGGGCATAATGCCATTAAGAGATAAACGACTTTCATCAGTCAAAGTATAGGGCAATTGCAATGGGATCTCTTCACAATTCTGAGGCATATAACTCAGTAATCTCTTAACATGATTAATGGCATCTAATTCATTTGAGCACGCAAAATGAGTTACACCCGATTTTGTAGCATGAGTAGATGCACCACCAAGTTCTTCAGAACTTACCTCTTCGTGGGTTACAGTTTTAACAACATTTGGTCCTGTAACAAACATGTACGAGGTATTCTCTACCATTAAAATAAAGTCGGTAATGGCAGGCGAATATACTGCGCCCCCAGCACAAGGTCCCATTATTGCTGAAAGTTGTGGGATAACTCCTGATGCCTGAACATTTCTATAAAATATATCGGCATAACCGCCTAAAGAAACCACACCTTCCTGTATCCGCGCACCACCACTATCATTTAAGCCAATCAGGGGAGCTCCGTTTTTCATGGCCATGTCCATTATTTTGCAGATCTTTTCGGCATGTGTTTCAGAAAGAGRGCCGCCAAAAACGGTAAAATCCTGTGAAAACACGTAAACTAGCCTGCCATTTATGTTTCCATAGCCAGTTACAACACCATCCCCTAAATATTTTTCCCGTTCCATGCCAAAATCAACACTTCTATGGGTTACCATCATGCCAATTTCCTCAAAGGAATTCTCATCCAATAAAAAATGGATTCGCTCTCTGGCCGTTAGTTTTCCTTTTTTATGCTGACTTTGAATTCTCGCTGCACCGCCACCTTCATTCGCTTTTTTTATTTTGTCCTGAAGTACATCTATTTTATTCTTCATTTTAAACACTAATAATTTTAATTATTTACCAGCGATACTGTAATCTGGTAGTAAACACATCATCTTTTAAGTCGGCCGTATAGTCTGGCAACTTAGTCGCATCGTTAACAACGTGCTCGTTGTACAATGTAAGTTTAAATCTTGAATTTATTAGATAGGTCAGGCCATAACCAAGGGTGCTAAATTTAATATCACCAGCTGAAGTATTGTTGCCTGCAATGCCAATTTCCGATTCACTTATTTCTCTGTTTGGGTCGTACACATCATAAGATACCAGTGCAGTAAACTTACTTTTTGCAATCTGCTGGGTTAACCATAAGTAATAACCAGAAAACTGGCGTAGATATAGGTCTGTTGCTGGTTGTGCAGAGAAACTAGTACTGGCAACTGGACCTAATATGCTGGCAGTAGCAGCTACCCCAGGTTGTGTTCCTTGAAGATATTCAGCTTTAAATATGGTTCGGCCAAAAGTATTGTCGTATTGAAGCTGTAAGTTACCTCCATAATATTCGCGTTTACCAAAGTAGCCAACATTGTCGGGGCTTGTGTTTTTTTGAAATCCAGATCCTGTAGCAGAGTAATAATTTTCAGTATCGTTACGTACCCAACCTTCATAGATAGATGCTCCAAAGCCTATATGAAGTTTTTTATTTGCCAGACTGTCGAATTTAAAACCAAGGTTGCCTATAATATCTTTTCTTGAGTCATAATCTCTGGCATTGTATCCGCTTCCATTTATTACAGCTAACTCTGCTGTCAGAAAATTAAATATTTTACTGGGGTGATAAGTAACCATGGCACCAATATCACGCTCCCTTGGCATCAACGTTTGGAAAACTCTCGCTCTTTCAGGGAAATCTCTATATCCCGAGGAGTAAACAATAGAGTGACCAAAGGGGCGGTTAAACAAACCAGCAGTTAACAATAGTTCCTTTGAATCAGGTTGATGCAACTGTATAAAGGCGTCCATTAATTGAATGCCATTTTGCGTAGCATCTATTTGGAAAACAATGCTCGAATACTTATCAGCCCTGTCAATTTTCAATCTACCCCTGCGAATCATGAAACGACTGTCGGAGTTTTTTGAGAAATCTCCGCCCGAAAAGGAGGAAATGCCACCAGATTGAGCTTTTTGAAATTGTGTTTGCAGATAGCCTGTTATCGCAATTTCATGAGGGTCATAAGTTGAGGGAGCATTATTACTTTGGGCAAAAAGGACAACCGGATAAAGAAATATCAGGCTTAACAGTGTTTTTTTCATGAATGAGTAAAAAAGAATTTTGATCGCCTAAATTACGGTAAATGAAGCATTTTTCTTTAAAATGGCTTCAGATTTTTAAAAAATAGAAGTCCAAAATATGATAAAGCAACAACTAAATTACATTTTTTTTACATGATAATTTGTAAATAAGCAATGTTTGGAGCTATTTTTGGAGAGTTAGGTGAAAGAATAAAAACAAATGTTTCTAAGAAAGTACCGTATATTAATAGTTATTACCTTCTTAAGTATCTTCTCGGCGAAGATGGTAATTTCCGGTGCGCCTGTATTTTTTAGTCATATTGATAAGAACATCATGATTTCTGTAATCATGCAAATCGAAGCCGAACATAGCAGTGATGGAGATCCGGGAAAGGCAAAAGTAAAGCTCTTTGATTATAAGATTGACTTTCAGCACGACTACGTATGGTCATCTGTCCTACATCTTTACGGTATAAAGAATAGCTTTATAGATAATTTCAAACGGTATTTCGATCCATTCCATCCGTCTGTACCCACACCGCCTCCTAACCTGAGCTAATTTATTATGTGTTACCACCCAAAGGGGGAGCGGTATGCAATTTTTAAAAATTAGTTTAAAAGATTAAAACATAGTTTTATGCAAAGTGGAAACTCAATCTTTTCAAGATTGGAAGTGAAGAAATATATATTAAAAAAGAATCTGAAGCGTGATTTGCCATCCAGTATTGTGGTATTTCTTGTTGCTCTCCCCCTATGTTTAGGGATAGCTTTAGCCTCAGGTGCACCTCTGTTTGCGGGTCTTATAACAGGTATAGTTGGTGGCGTTGTAGTTGCCAGCTTAAGCGGATCACAATTAAGTGTTAGTGGGCCTGCGGCTGGATTAACCGCAATCGTTCTGGGAGCTATCAGCCAATTGGGCGCTTATCAGACCTTTTTACTTGCAGTAGTTTTGGCAGGTGTAATTCAGATAATACTTGGATTGTTAAAGGGCGGAACTATCGGTAATTACTTCCCCTCAAGTGTAATTGAAGGGATGCTTGCCGCAATCGGATTAACCTTGATACTTAAACAACTTCCTCATGCGCTCGGGGTAGATTCAGATTTTTTTGGTGATGAAAGTTTCTTCCAAAAAGATAATGAAAATACATTTTCAGCCATTAGTGGGGCATTAGGCCATTTTAGTCTGGCTGCTATTGTAATAAGTGTATTGTCAATTTTAATCTTGGTCTTTTGGCCAAAATTTAAAAAATTAAGTGTTGTTCCCGCTCCCCTGGTAGTGGTAGTAATAGGAGTTGTGCTTACAATTGTTTTTCAGGGCGGGAATTATGCTTTGGAAGCAAAACAAATGGTAGAGATTCCAGTTGTGAACAGCTGGTCGGAATTTACGGGTTTATTTGCCGCACCAGATTTTTCACAGATAACGAATGGAAAAGTCTGGGTTGTTGCTGCAACAATTGCGGTGGTTGCCAGTCTTGAAACGCTATTAAGTATTGAAGCGGTAGACAAGATAGATCCAATTAAGCGTGTATCGCCTACAAATAGGGAACTGGTTGCTCAGGGTACAGGAAACATGGTTAGTGGTTTGTTAGGCGGATTGCCTTTAACATCGGTAATTGTAAGAAGCTCTGCAAACGTAAATGCAGGTGGAAGAACAAAGATGTCAGCTATTTTTCATGGAGTATGGTTGCTTTTATCCCTGCTTTTTATACCGGGTATTATCAATATGATTCCTTTGGCATGTCTGGCTGCAATTCTATTGGTAACAGGGTATAAATTAGCACGTATAGAGCTTTTTAAACATATGTACCACAAAGGCTGGGATCAGTTTGTCCCGTTTGTAATTACTATTGTAGCTGTTTTGCTAACAGATTTGTTAAAAGGTGTTGCAATAGGTATGCTGTTCTCAATATTCTATTTATTACGTACCAATATGCGTAATCCATACTTCTACAAAATACAGGAAGAGGGTAATAAAAAGAACTTGAGAATAAAATTGGCCGAAGAAGTATCTTTCTTAAACAAGGCTGCCATTCAGGTGGTATTAAATAAAATACCTAAAGAAACTAACGTGATCATTGATGGATCCAATTCACGGTATATAGACCCCGACGTATTGGAAACCATTTTTAATTATAAGCACAATGCTTATACAAAGGGTATTATTGTAATTTTAGAAAATATTAAAGAACAATATACCGTGCCAAAATTGAACAATAAAATCATTGAAGAAATTAATAATTAAATTATTATGTGCGCGAAATTAGAAAAACAACATACAGATCAGATTACTTATGATAGCTTATTAAATGGAAATAAAGAGTGGGTTGCTGAGACTCTTAAAGAAGACCCCCTTTTCTTTGAACGCCTCTCTGCAGGTCAAGCTCCGCCTGTATTGTGGATAGGTTGCTCAGATAGTCGTGTGCCGGCTAATCAGATCACGAACACAATGCCTGGTGATATCTTTGTACACCGCAATATTGCAAACGTGGTTACGCATACAGATATGAATTTGTTAAGTGTTCTGGATTATTCAGTTAATGTTCTTAAAGTAAAACATATAATTGTTTGCGGTCACTATGGCTGTGGGGGTGTAAATGCTGCACTTGGAGATAAACAAGTGGGGTTAATTGACAACTGGTTAAGAAACATTAAAGATGTGATTCGCATACACGAGCGTGAAATGTCGACCATTAAAGATCCACAAAAGAGGTCTGACCGTTTAGTGGAGTTGAATGCCATAGAGGGAGCTGCAAATGTGATGAGTACTTCAATTGTACAAAACGCATGGGCATCGGGTCAGGAACTTGGTGTGCATGCCTGGGTTTATAGTTTAAAATCAGGTTTGGATAACGATAATCCTTTGGTGGATCAAAAGTTTCCTTAATAGTACGAGGAGAAACCCAGCGCAATAGATTAATCATTGATCCGGCTTTATCATTTGTACCCGATCCTCTGGCACCACCAAAAGGCTGCTGTCCAACAACAGCACCGGTGCATTTATCATTAATATAGAAATTACCGGCAGCGTTTCTTAAACGTTGAGTAGCCTTTTCTATCGCGTAACGATCCTGGGCAATAACAGCACCTGTTAAGGCATAAATAGAAGTAGTATCTATAATGTCCAGAACTTTATCAAAATCTTTATCCTCGTAAACGTATATTGTTAATACAGGGCCAAAAAGCTCTTCACACATTGTGGTATATTTTGGATCTTTAACAACAAGAACTGTGGGCTCAATAAAGTAACCTTTAGATTTATCGTAATTTCCTCCTGCAATAATCTCTACAGATTTGTCTTGCTTGGCTTCATCAATATATTTAGCCAGTTTATTGAAAGATTTCTCGTCAATAACTGCATTAATGAAATTACTGAAATCTTCAGTTCCACCCATTTTAAAGGTAGCCAGATCACGGATCATTAAATCCTTAATCTCAGGCCATACGGTTTTCGATACATAAACGCGAGAGGCAGCAGAACACTTCTGACCTTGATATTCAAAAGCACCACGAATAATTGCTGTACTTGATATTTCCGGTTCTGCAGAACCATGAACAAGGATAAAATCCTTACCACCGGTTTCTCCAACAATACGCGGATAGGTTTTAAATTTATGAATGTTATTACCAATAGTTTTCCAGATGTTTTGGAAAACTGCAGTAGAACCAGTAAAGTGAATTCCGGCAAAGTCAGGGTGACTAAAAATCACTTCGCCAGCTTCAGGTCCATCAACATAAACAAGGTTGATCACACCATCAGGTAATCCCGCTTCTCTGAATATCTGCATTAATACATTAGCTGCAAAAATTTGAGTATCTGCTGGTTTCCATACCACAACATTCCCCATCATAGCTGCTGATGTAGGAAGATTCCCTGCGATGGCAGTAAAGTTAAACGGGGTTAAAGCAAACACAAAACCTTCCAATGGGCGTTGCTCAACTCTGTTCCAAGATCCTTTAGGCGAAACAGGGGGTTGCTGCTTATAGATTTCAGCCATATAGCTAACATTGAAACGAAGGAAATCAATCAGCTCACATGCCGAGTCAATTTCAGCCTGGTAAGCATTCTTAGACTGCCCAAGCATTGTTGCAGCATTTAATTTATAACGATACGGACCTGCAATTAAATCGGCTGCCTTCAGAAAAATTGCAGCACGATGTTCCCACGCCAAATTTTCCCAATCAGCTTTAGCTGCCAAAGCAGCATCAATAGCTTGCTTTACGTGGTTTTTATTTCCAATACTATATTTACCCAATACATGTTGATGATCGTGCGGAGGGGTAACCTTTCCTTTAACTTCTGTATGCACTTCCTCAACACCAATATACATCGGTATCTCAATTTGTTTGGAACGGGCATCGGCTAAAGCGGCCTTTAAAAGTTCACGTTCTTTACTCCCTGGTGCATAACCCAAAATGGGCTCATTTACAGGAGCGGGTACGTTAAAAAATCCTTTAAGCATGTTATAATAAGTTATTTTTACAAAGGTAAACTTTTATTTATTACACAGGTAAATGGCAATCCGTATAAACGTGATAAAATGCGAGGTAATAATTCTTATTTTTGAAACGGCACATGATTAAATACCTCAGATTATTATTACTTCCGTTTTCTGTCCTCTATGGCTTAGTAGTTCTCATCAGGAATAAGCTATACGATACAGGTGTGTTTAAGCAAACAAATTTTGACTTACCAGTGATATGTGTAGGKAACCTTGTTGTTGGGGGGTCTGGCAAAAGTCCGGTAACAGAGTACCTCGTAAATCTGTTACCTGATAAGCGTATTGCCATCCTAAGTAGGGGGTACGGCCGTAAAACTAAAGGATATATCCTTGCAGATGCAAACTCAAATGCAGAAACAATAGGCGACGAACCAATGCAGTTTTACAACAAGTTTCCAACAGTTACTGTTGCAGTTTGCGAAGACAGGGTAACCGGTATTAATCTTTTAAAAAGTAATCACGATATTATAATACTGGACGATGCTTTTCAGCATAGGAGTGTAAAACCCGGTTTTAACATCCTTCTTTTTGAATATCAAAAACTACTAAGTCCGCAATTTTTGCTTCCTGCCGGAAATTTAAGAGAACCTTTTTCTGGATATCATCGGGCACAGGCATTGCTGGTTACCAAAGGACCAGAAAAGATAGATGTGCATCAAAAGCAAGCTTGCTTAAATAGGTTTGATGCACCAGCAAAAGAAAAGCTATCCTTTTCTTTTTTAACTTATGGTAGCCTTACAAACCTTATTTCAAAAGAACAGCGGCCTCTATCCTCAATTTCAGGTACTACTTCTGTATTCTTATTAACCGGGATAGCTAACCCTTTACCTTTGTTAACTCAGTTGCAAAAATATACGCAGCGTATAGATCACCATGACTATCCTGATCATTATCGCTTTACTTTGCAAAATATTCAGCAACTTGTAAATGCCTTTAAGAACGATCCTTCAGAAGAAAAAATAATAATAACAACAGAAAARGATGCACAACGTTTATTAGATGATGTATTAAAAGAATTACTTTTAAATTTGCCTGTCTTTTATTTGCCTGTTAAAATAACATTACAGGAAGAAGATAAAGCTACATTTGATCAAAAGATTTTAGATTATGTTTCAAGCACTACACGAAACCGTTGAATATATAAAACGAAAAACTGATAATTTTCTTCCGGAAATTGGAATTGTTTTAGGAACTGGCCTTGGTGGTCTTGTTAACGATATAGAAGTTGAATACCAGTTGATGTATTCTAATATTCCTAATTTCCCAATCTCGACACTCGAATTTCATACCGGAAAGCTAATCTTCGGAAAGCTCAATGGCAAAAAAGTAATTGCAATGCAAGGAAGGCTTCATTATTACGAAGGCTATTCTATGCAGCAAATTACTTTCCCGATCAGGGCAATGAAAGCTTTAGGGATAGCCCACTTATTTGTTTCAAATGCTGCGGGATCGTTAAATCCGGAATTTAAAAAAGGCGACTTAATGGTGATCAATGATCACATCAATTTGCAGCCAGAGAGTCCTTTACGTGGTAGTAATGATTCGGACATGGGACCTCGTTTTCCCGACATGAGTCAGCCTTATAATAGAGCATTAATAAAGCAAGCAATTAATATTGCTAAGGACAACAACATTAAGTGCCATCAAGGCGTTTACATTGCCGTAACAGGACCCAATTTAGAAACTAAAGCAGAATATAATTATTTGAGAATTATTGGAGGCGATGCTGTAGGGATGAGTACTGTGCCCGAGGTTATAGTAGCCAACCACATGACCATCCCTGTATTTGCAATTTCTGTTTTAACGGATGAGGGATTCCCTGAAGTACTTGAACCGGTTAGTCTTGAAGAAATAATAGAAACAGCAAAGATAGCCGAGCCTAAAATGACAAAAATATTGAGCCAGTTAATTTCAACTTTATAATGTATAAAAACATTGCCTTTCTTGTTTTTTGCTTTGTCATCTTCGGTGGTGCACAATTGTTCGCGCAGGATTTAAAAACTACCGTTAATGATAATAAGGAGATGGACTCCTTAAGAAAGAAAGAAGAAGAAGGAAGAGATTCTATAGTATTCACCTCAAGATTTATCAGATATACTACCCTTAAACTTACAAAGGATAGCATACAAACTATACCTCTGGACACAACACTAACAGGCTTTCAAAATTTTAACATACTTATACACCCAAGAACACCAACAGTTGGGGTTGGTAACTTAGGCCTGGCCGCCAGACCAATGCTTTTTGAACCGTCTAAAACAATAGGTTTTGACATTGGTATGCACTCGCTGGATTATTACGCAATGACGCACGACGATGTTAGGTATTACCAGGCAAGAACACCATTTACCAGTCTTTATTATGTTAGCGCCGGCGAAGCTGAGCAAGTTTTTAAAGTAATACACTCCCAGAATATTAAGCCGAACTTTAATGTGGGCCTCAATTTTAATAGGATAGGGGCAAATGGTTATTACAGAAGGCAAAGGGGAGACGACCTGAATGGCGCGCTCTTTAGCTGGTACCAATCGCCAAACAAAAGGTATAATCTATGGGCTAGTGTAGTGTTTAATACCCTTAAAACTCAAGAAAATGGATCCATCCTTAATGATTCTATTTATACAGGTACAAACAATTCTGTAGATAAACTTACAGAACCTGTTAGGCTGCAAACTGGTAAACGAATATGGCGGCAAACTGGTTTTATGCTTAAGCAGACCTATTTTGTGGGGCGGATAGATAGCGTTGCCCAGGAAATAACAAAAAAAATACTCCCAACAAACAAGATATCCTATACTTTAAAGTATGATGCAAATTCCTATGCATTCCAAAAGGATGAGGGCTTTACTTCAGAACGTGTCAGGGAATCTGTTTTCCCAAATGGTATTGGTTTGGCAGATACTACTTTCACTAATGACAGTACAAGATATACCCACATACAGAATGAGTTTATCTACAGCTTTTTCCTTAGGGCAAAAGGAAGTTCAATTATCAAAAATGAGCTAAAGCTCGATGTAGGTATAAAGCACGACTTTTATAATTATAACCAGCTGGTGCTTTATCGAGACCGAACCCGGTTTTATGATTATTCAGCTACTTTCCAAAATGTTACTTTGTTGGGTAATGCGGGCTATCGGTTAAGTAACAAAATAGATTTTAATGTCGATTTACAACAAATCTTTCAAGGACGAAACGTAGGTGATTTTTTATACGAAGCCAAAAGTAACGTGCTGTTAAGTAAATCTGTTGGTCGTATAGTTCTAGGTGCTTATTTTCAAAACAAGTCACCCGAAGAAACCTATACCAATTACTTTGGCAACCACTACCGTTGGGAAAATAATTTCGATCGTACTAAAACCATCAACCTGTCCTTTAATTTTATCAACGAAAAATTTGGGTTTGATGCAGGTGCACAGTACTATTTAATAGATAAGTATCTTTATTTTGGTCAGGATGACAAAGGCGGAATAGAACCACTTCAGTTAGGTTCCTCCATAAACCTCTTTAAAATAACTGCAGGTAAAAAATTCAGATTCGGTAAGTTTAATCTGGAGAGTTATGTTGTTTACCAAAAAACAGATAATCCCGATAAGTTACGTACTCCTGAAGTTTATACCTTCAATAGTTTTTATCTGGATCATACCTTTTTTAAGGTGTTAAAAACCAATGTCGGTTTCGATGTCCGTTACAACACACCATACAAAGCATACTCGTATTCAACTGCAACTGGCCAGTTCTATATTGGTAAAGATGTAACGTTTGATACCACGCCAATTGTAGATGTATGGGTTAAAGCAAGTTTAAGAAGAGCTAACCTTTTTGTGAAATGCGATTATGTAAACCAGGGCTTACTTTATAAAGGATATTATACAGTTGATCGCTATCCAATGCCAGACCGTTTATTATTCAAATTTRGAGTAAGCTGGAATTTCTACGATTAAACTATTGATGAGCGGTTGTTTTAAAGCTATCGTCGATGACGAGGTGAACGATTACATGTTGTTATCACTAAGTCTTTTGCGGTTTCTTTTTAGCAGCCGGAAACAAAACATTGTTTAAAATTAACCTATAACCCGGTGAATTAGGGTGCAGATTTAGATCAGTTGGAGGATCTCCAACCGCATGCTGATAATCTTCCGGATCATGTCCACCATAAAAAGTAAACTGCCCTTTACCAATCTCGCCGTTTAAATAGCGTACCTCTTCGGCGCCTTTATTTTCACCAAGAACCGTAACACTTGGCTTTACAAAACGTTTCTTAAATGCAGTGGTTTGGCCCATAAAACCCTTAATTACCTTATCATGGTTTTGAGTGAGCATAGTTGGCACAAGATCCCATTTTGCAGAAAAATCAAACAGTGTAAAAAAATCATTAGCCTGTGTAAGCGTTCTGGTTTGAGTAGCATCTATATCAGAAAATTCGTAATTATTAGGGTTCTCATCAAGCTTAAAATCCTTAAAAGCAAAGGTGTTATTAAAATTAAGTTTACTTTGAGCCTGCGGATCGGCCCCGTCGCCATCAAACATACTTTCACAAATGTCAACACCTTCGGCGCTCAATGCAATGTCAAAACTATCAGTACCCGAACACATTGCAAAAAGAAATCCACCTCCAGTACAGAACTCCTTTATCCGTTTAGCTACAGCCAACTTCAATTGAGATACCTTAGTAAAACCATTTCTTTTTGCAGTAGCTTCTTGATTTTTAACATCTTCACGATACCAGGTCGCATTTCTAAAAGCACTCCAGAAGCGACCATACTGGCCGGTAAAATCCTCGTGATGCAGGTGCAGCCAGTCATATGCTGACAATTTATCCTTTAAAACATCATCATCATAAACCACATCGTAAGGAATTTCAGCATAGGTAAGCACCATAGTAACCGCATCATCCCATGGTAATTTACTTTTAGGCGAATAAACCGCTATTTTTGGGGCTTTTTCAAGCTTCACCATTTCCATATTTACTTGTGGGTCGCTAATCTCATTTAAAATAGATGTAACCTTTCCGTCGGCAAGTATCTGATAAGAAACCCCCCTGGTTTTACACTCGTCTTCAATAGCCTTGTTATAGCCAATTAAAAAACTGCCACCTCTGTAATTTAAGAGCCAGCTAACATCCGCCTTTTGCTTAATGCCCCAATATGCTATACCATAAGCTTTCAAATGGTTTTTTTGGTCCTCATCCATGTAAATAAGAATAGACGATGCCTTAGCAGCTATTGTAACTACGAGTAAAAAAAACAGAAGGCCAAATTTTTTCAAGCTTAAAATCATGTGGTTGTATCAGTGAGTACGAATGTATATTTTTTGCATACCAATATAAAATTATAATGTACATATAACGCTTTTAGTATAAATTGCATATAAAAACTATTTTATCTAAGTTTGGCGTTTACAAAAAACAACATGAGTAAAGCAATAATTAAAACAGAGAAAGGGAACATGACTGTTCAGTTTTATGATCAGGATGCACCAAATACAGTTGCTAACTTTAAAAAATTAGCTAACGAGGGATTTTATGATGGGGTTATATTTCACAGAGTAATTCCAAATTTTGTGGTTCAGGGTGGAGATCCTACCGGAACTGGTGCAGGTGGCCCGGGTTATAAAATTGATTGTGAGCTTTCTGGAGAGAACCAATATCATGACCGTGGTGTTTTGTCAATGGCACATGCTGGCAGAAACACAGGAGGATCGCAGTTTTTTATCTGTCATAGCAGAGATAATACTGCTCACCTTGATAGAAACCACACAGTATTCGGTAAAGTAATAGAAAATGTCGATATTGTTGATGATATTAAACAAGGTGACAAGATTTTAGGAATAGAAGTAATAGAGGATTAATATGAATTTAAGAGGAATAGTAGCAGTATCTGGGAGACCGGGGCTATTTAAACTAGTAGGGCAAAATAAAGGTGGATACGTTCTTGAGAGCCTTGATGCTCAAAAAGTTAAAATTGTAGCCAATATTACTACAACTAAACTTGCATCATTAGAAGACATTACCATTTATGGCGAAGATGAGGATCTGAAGCTTGTGGATGTTTTGGCT